>JADKCI010000004.1:777500-1016574 GCA_016714645.1 Chromatiaceae bacterium
ACGCCTCAAGACGGGGCCCCGGGCTCGGAACCTATCCAGGATCGGCTGGAAATCGCCACGCGGGAGCCGGATCTGGCCGGCGCGGGCCTGGCGACCGCCAGTGTCCCGGCGTCGCCCACCGCCCGGCCACCCGTCGCCAGCCCCCCGTCGTCCGAATCGGGCGCCGCCAGCCCCGCGCGGGTGGCGCCCGAACTGGCCCTGGTCGAGCGTGAGATCCTGCTGGTGCGGGAGATGGCCGAGAGCGGTCGCCAGGAGACGGCGGACCTGCGGGGGCGCATCAGCCGGCTGGAGGACCACCTCTCGGACATTAAGCGGCTCCTGGAACTGAGCAATGCCCAACTGGCCCAGTTGCAGGGTGCCGGGGCCCGAGGTGAACCGGCGGGGAATGTCGGGCGGCTGGAAACCGATCCGGGCGAACGGATTTCGGCACCGGGCCCGATGCCCGGGAGCCCGGCCCCGGTCGAGTCCCAGCCTGAATCTCCGCCCAAGCCGGAGGCTCTACCTGAACCATCGCCTAAACCCGAGTTGGCGGTCAAGACATCCCCTCCGCCCCGCCTAGTCCAGGAGCCCCCACCCCCGGAGTCTTCCTTCCTCGATGATGTTTCGAGTTGGGCCTTGGTAGCGGGTGGTCCGCTCCTCATCCTGCTGCTGGGTCTGCTGTTCCTGGTAAGACGGCAAAATCAGACCAAAGAGGCAGCGGATCTTCCGGAGCCGGACCGGGCGGAGGTGGCCTTGGCCGAGAGTCCGCCCGCTTCGGCCATGGAGCCCGCTCTACTAGAGTCAAAGCCAAACAGGTTATCGGCCATGATCACCAAGGTCCGCGAGTGGGCCGCCCAGGCCGTCAGGAAGCCTAAACCGCCCGAGGCTTTGCCACCGAGCTTCGCTAGTTTGCTAAAGCCCGGGCCAGCAGAAGTCACTGCCGGGAGTCCGGCAGTCATGCCGGCAGTCCCGAGTCCCCAGCAGGGCCCGCCTTTGGCTCCGGATCCAAAGTCGAGCCCCTCGCCCGTCGCGGTGGCCGCGCCGGGGGTTGCGGCCGTCCAGCCTCTGGAGGAAGCCCATGGTTCCCAGCCGCTGGCCCTCAAGTCCCTGGCGCTCGCGGCCGCCGCCGCGGGAGAGGTCTTGGCGGAGTGGGAGGAACAGGCCGAGGCAGCCCTGACTCCGACCTTGGGGGTGACCCCGGCAAGGCCCTCCCCGGGGATGATGGACAGCCTGGATCTGGATGTCCCGCTGGAGGCGGCGGCCAAGGCTTCGCCATCGGCACCCGCCAAGCCCAGCGAGGAGCCCTACGAACTGGACCTCTCGGATCTGGAGGGCTGGGATCTGGGTATGTCATTGACGCCGAATCCGCCCGCGACACCCGCCGCGCCCCAGGAGCCCCTCGACCCCGTGACTCCTGCCCTTGGCAACCTGGTGCTTGCCCCCCAGGCCTCCAGTCCCGAGCCGGTCCTGGATCTGGCCGCTGGCGACTTTGACCTGGATCTTGATAGCCTGGGCAAGCTGGGCTCTGCCGCGGCTGACCAGCCTCGGGAACCCCTGATGGATCTCGATCTGAACCTCGACGATCTCATGGATCTTGACCTGTCGGCCTTTGCCAGTGGGGGCCATCAGGCCGAGCAACCCCAGGCAGCCCCTGCCGCCAGCCTGACCCTGGATTGGGGGGCACTGGGTTTTGAGTTGGAACAGGAAGAGGCCCCGCCAGAGGAGCACCTCCCCGAGACATCCTCTCCCGATACCGATTTCCCCGCGGACTTCCCCATGGATGCCGCTCCCTGGGACGAGGTAGGGATCAAACTGGACCTGGCGCGCGCCTATCTACAGATGGATGACCCGGAGGCGGCCCGCGCCATCCTGGTCGAGACCATCGCCGAGGGCACAGGCGATCAGATTGCCGAGGCCAAGGCCATGCTGGCGCGGCTGGAGTGACGGCGGCGGCCTTGGGTGGCGCCCCCCTGGGTCCCGAAACCAGCTCCCCGGCGGGCCTGATCCGTATCGCCATGGGCATCGAATACGACGGCAGCGCCTTCCATGGCTGGCAGCTCCAGGACGGTGCCCGCTCCGTCCAGGGCGAGGTGGAGGTGGCGGTGTCGCGGGTCGCCGATCAGCCGATCCGGGTCCATTGCGCGGGGCGCACGGACCGGGGCGTCCATGCCCTGGAGCAGGTGATCCACTTCGACACCCGGGCCCAACGCCCCGAGCGGTCCTGGGTCCTGGGAACCAATGTCAACCTGCCCCCGGAGGTGGCCGTGGTCTGGGCCCGGCCCGTGGACCCGGCCTTTCACGCCCGTTTCAGCGCCATCGCCCGCCACTACCGCTACCGCATCCTGTGCCGGCGGACGCGCTCGCCCCTGGACCGGGATCGGGCGGTCTGGCTGCACCAGGAACTGGACCTGGCAAGGATGCGGGCGGCGGCCTCGCTTCTGGTCGGGGAGCATGATTTCTCCAGCTTTCGCGCCCAGGCCTGTCAGGCCAAAAGCCCCGTGCGCCGGGTTCATTATTGCGACCTGAGCCAGGAGGGAGAGCGTCTGGAGCTGAGGATCGGCGCCAATGGCTTCCTGCACCACATGGTGCGTAACATCGTCGGCGTCCTGGTGGCCATCGGCCGGGGCGAGGCAGAGGTCGGCTGGGTCGAAGAGCTGCTGGCGATTCGCGACCGCGCCCGTGGCGGGGTCACGGCGCCGCCCCAGGGCCTCTACTTCGTGCGGGCGGATTATCCGGCGGAATTCGAATTACCCCAGAGGGTTATGGAGGTACCTTACGGATGACCCGCCCCCTTCCTAGTCGTCGCTGGTGATAGTCCCCTTGCCCTGACTATCGAGGAGCCTGGCGCCCGTCGGGGCCGCGAGGTTGACCAGGAAGGTTTCATGGCCCTCCTTGAGGGTATCCCCCTTGACGCGGACGCCGATGGTCTTCTGGGCCTCACCGGGATTGAAGGTCAGGGTGCCGTAACTGGCGAGGTAGTCACCGCCGGCCTGGGCCGTGCCATTGGCGGTGGTGTAATTGACCTTGACGCTACCGCCGCTCAACCCGCTGAGGCTCACGGCAAAATTGAAGGTCTTAAGGCCGCTGTTGCCCTCGGTCAGGGTGATGTCGTTGATTTTGATGGTAAGCGGGACGAAGCTGGCGGTCACGTTTCTCGCCCTGGTCATGGCGAGGGTACAGGTCCTGGGCTTGCCGGTACAGGCGCCACTCCAGCCCGCAAAGCCAGAGCCAGGGGCAGGGGTCGCCGTCAGGGTGATGCTCTGGCCCAGTTGGTAGATCTCGCTACAGTCATTACCGCAGTTAATGCCCGCCGGGTTTGAGGTGACCTTGCCAACACCCGTGCCCGAGCGCGTGATGGTCAATTTTACGTCCGCCGCAATGAATCCCGCCTGGCGCCCAAGCCAATAGGCCAGCAGGTAATCGACACCCGGATAGACGAGGTTGGGGGTGCCCGCCGCGAACCGCACCCAGGGCTGGCGTTCCCAGATGAAGGTGGCGGCGGGTCGGTCGGCAACATCCGTGGCGCTTGTCGCCAGGCCCGGGCACTGGGGATCTTCCGGATACTTCCACCGCACATCAAGGGGCAGGGCGAGTTGGGGGGCGTCCGAAAAGCCGCCGAGTTGCGCCAGGTGCGTCGCAATGACGTCATCCACCGCATCCTCCGGCGCGGCCTGGGAGGCATAGATGAAGGCGAAAAAGACGTTCTTGTGGTCCGCTACCTCTGACCAGAGCGCATCCCGCAGGACGGCCGTCTGGAGCCGGGCCCGGCGCGTCGGGTCTTCCTCCAGCCTGATCCAATTGAAAATTGGCATGAAGGCGATGTCGATACCGTGGTAACCGGCACCGCAGGTGTTGGTATTCTCCCAGCCCGAGGCGATGTCGAACCAGGTGTCAAAGTTCTCCTCGTAATGGGCGCGCAGGGCGGCATGACGGGCCGCATAGCCCGGCACCCCCGCCGTGACCTGCAAGGCGACTTGAAAGGCCGAGGCCAGTTGGATGGCCTGGGTGGGGTTTGGGACATCGGGCAGTCCGCCCAGACCCGGAATCTGGCGCAGGGCCTCGCTGGAATTGGGCCAGAATACCAGCATCCCCGAGCCCTCGGCCGCCAAGGGGTTGGTGTGAATGTTGAGGATGGGTATGCCGTCCGGGGTTTCGTCGTCGCTGTAAACGACATGCTGGAGCGCCAGGGTCAGGGTGAAACCGCGGGAGCCGTTGACGACCACCTTCACGCGCCTGGACTCCCGCCGCATGAGCTGTTCGGCGAAACGGGTGACATCCTCGCGGATCATCTGGCGAATTGCGGGGTCGGAGGTCGCCTCGTAAGCCAGCGACATGCCCAGCAGGACCCCCTGGTATTGATCGCGACTGACACGTCCCCGCCAGTGCCAGACTTGATGGTTGAAGGGGACGTTGCGGATGACCTCCGGGTCGCTGGCGGGCAGGGTGGCCAGGATGGCCTCCGAACTTTGGGTGGGGGCGGCGAAGCGTGCGAGATAGCCGGGATCGCCCGAGATGCGCCACCAGCGATCGAGCACCCGCACGGTTTGATGGACCTGAGTCCTGGCATCCGCCGCGCCCGTCGCCATTAACCGCAGGGCCTGGGCCGCCAGATAGGCGCCGGTCCAGATGGCGGGATCCCGGCGGCCATCGTAGCCCTGCACCTGGGTGAGGCTGGCATCGGCAAAGTAGGCCGGCATGACGCCGCCCGCGGGCATGAGGCGCTGGCGCATCCAGAGGTCATGGCGCGTCGCGCGGTCGAAGAGGGATTGGGGGCTTTCACCCACCGCGAGGTCCCAGGTCCCCGGGGCTTGGCCTTGGGGTGCCAGCGCGCAGCCCTGGGTCTCCTCGGCCTGGCCTGGCGGACAGGGGAGGGCTGCGCTGGGCAGGGGCTCGTCAGCGCAAGCGAGGCTTACCAACAAGAGAGTACCGGCGATCAAAAGAGGGCTGACAGCTAACTTCACCGGGGTCTCCTGGAACCTGCGATCTATGATTGGGGGTGGTAGGCGGCGGCTGGGGACATTGGTCGGGGTCGGGTGAGCCCTCGGCCACCAGGCACACCTGAGTATTCGAGCACTTCGGACCTGTTCCGGCCCAGCATAGTTCCCGCCTGGGGAGGTGGTGTGAGGGGCCTTGCACCAGGGGCCTGACGGCTCGAGGGCGCGCGCCATCCCCAAATCCTTTATTCTCTGCGTGATGGTCGCCGCTTGCCGTGCCTGGAACGACGCTCACCAGTGCCCGGCAATCCTCGGCATGGAGCGGGAGGGCCGGCCCGGAGAAACCTTAAAATCATGTGTCTTTGAGTATAATAAGGCTTAGCCAAGTTGCGAACACGGGTTAAAATCTGCGGGCTAACCCGCGAGGTCGATCTGATGGCGGCGGCGGAACTGGGTGCCGATGCCATCGGGCTGGTCTTTCATGCCCCCAGTCCCCGGGGGGTGGCCATCGAGCAGGCCCGGGCCTTGGGCGCCTGTCTGCCGCCCTTTGTCACGCGCGTCGGGCTCTTCGTGGACGCGGAGCCCGAGCGGGTGCGGGCGACACTGGAGCGGGTCGCCCTCGACCTGCTGCAATTTCATGGCGAGGAGCCGCCGGAATATTGCGCCGCCTTTGGGCGGCCCTGGATCAAGGCCATCCGCATGCGTCCCGGCGCGGACCTGCGGGCCTTGCGCCAGCGCTACGGCGCCGCCGCTGGCCTGCTGCTGGATGCCTATGACCCGGTCCGGGCCGGCGGGACCGGCCAATGCTTCGACTGGGACCTTGTCCCGGCGGACCTGGCGCCGCATATCGTGCTCGCCGGCGGCCTGGACTCGGCTAACGTGGCCGAGGCCATCCGCCGTCTGCGCCCTTACGCGGTTGATGTGAGCGGCGGGGTAGAGGTGAGCAAGGGTGTCAAGGACCGCCAGAAGATGGCGGCTTTCATGAAAGGTGTAAACGATGGCGACCAATCGCGCTGAGGCCTACCACTGGCCGGATGCCCGGGGACATTTTGGGCCTTATGGCGGGCTCTTTGTCCCGGAGACCCTGATGCGGCCCCTGGACGAACTCTGTCAGGCCTATAAGCATTATCTCCAGCAGCCGGCCTTCCTCGCCGAACTGGATGCGGACCTGCGCGACTATGTGGGCCGGCCCTCGCCTATCTATCACGCCGAGCGCTGGAGCCGGGAACTGGGCGGGGCCCAGATCTACCTCAAGCGCGAGGACCTGAATCATACCGGCGCCCACAAGGTTAACAACACCATCGGCCAGGCCCTGCTCGCCAAGCGGATGGGCAAGACCCGCATCATCGCCGAGACCGGCGCCGGTCAGCATGGCGTGGCCAGCGCCACCGTCGCCGCTCGCCTGGGGCTGGAGTGCGTGGTCTATATGGGCGAGATCGACGTCGCCCGCCAGGAGGCGAATGTCTATCGCATGCGCCTGCTGGGCGCCGAGGTGGTGTCCGTCAAGTCCGGCTCCCGCACGCTTAAAGATGCCTTGAATGAGGCCATGCGCGACTGGGTCACCAACGTCGATAACACCTTCTACATCATCGGCACGGTCGCGGGCCCTCACCCCTACCCGGCCATGGTGCGCGACTTCCAGGCCGTGATCGGCCGCGAGTCCCGCGCCCAGATGCTGGAGCGGGTGGGTCGGTTGCCGGACGCCCTGGTGGCCTGCGTCGGTGGCGGCAGTAATGCCATCGGCCTTTTTTACCCCTTCCTCGACGACCAGGCGGTGGCGCTGATCGGCGTCGAGGCGGCGGGGGAGGGCATCGAGACCGGCCACCACGCCGCGCCTCTGTGCGCGGGCCGGCCGGGGGTGCTGCACGGTAGCCGGACCTACCTGATGGAGGATGCTGACGGCCAGATCATCGAGACCCACTCCGTCTCCGCCGGCCTCGACTATCCCGGCGTCGGCCCCGAGCATGCCTGGCTCAAGGACAGCGGCCGCGCCCAGTATGTCTCCATCACGGACGCCGAGGCCCTGGCCGCCTTCCATGTCCTGACCCGCACCGAGGGCATCATACCGGCGTTGGAGTCCAGCCATGCCCTGGCCCAGGTCATCAAGCTGGCCCCGACCCTGCGTCCGGATCAGATTATCCTCGTCAATCTTTCGGGCCGTGGCGACAAGGACATGCACACGGTTGCCGCCCTTGAGGGCCTCCAGATATGAGCCGCATCGCCGCCCGTTTCACCGACCTCGCCGCCCGGGGCCGCACCGCCCTCATCCCCTTCGTCACGGCGGGCGACCCGGACCTGGCGACCACGGTCCCCCTGATGCACGCCATGGTCGCCGCTGGCGCCGACCTTATCGAGTTGGGAGTGCCCTTTTCCGACCCCATGGCCGACGGTCCCGTGATCCAGCGCGCCAGCGAGCGGGCCCTGGCCCACCACACCCGGCTGCGGGACGTCCTCGATCGGGTGCGCCAATTCCGGGCCCGGGACGCGGCCACCCCGGTCATCCTCATGGGCTACCTCAATCCCGTCGAAAGCATGGGCTACGCCGGCTTTGCCGAGGCGGCCAGCGCGGCAGGCGTGGACGGTGTCCTCCTGGTTGATGCCCCCCCCGAGGAGAGCGGCGACCTGGTGACTATCCTGCGCCAGGCCGGCATTGACCTGGTCTACCTTCTGGCGCCCACCTCGGACGAGAATCGCATCCGCAAGATCGGGGCCGTGGCCAGTGGCTTCGTTTATTACGTGGCGGTCAAAGGCGTCACCGGCGCGGGTCATCTCGACCTGGAGGACGTCAACACCAGGCTGATGGCGATCCGCCGCCTGATCCCGCTCCCGGTGGGCGTCGGCTTCGGCATCAAGGACGCGGAGATCGCCGGCCAGGTGGCGGAGATGGCGGATGCCGTCATCGTCGGCAGCGCCATCGTCGGCCGTATCGAGGCCCTGGCCATGAAGCCGGAGCATATTCCGGGGGCCATTGGTGACTTCCTCACCGGGCTGCGCGCCGCCATCGACGCCACGGACCGGGCCCGGGGCCTTAAATAGTTGCCAGCGGAGATAGCTGTACCCATGAACTGGTTCGAAAAACTGATGCCTAGCCGCATCCGCACGGAACCCAACAGCAAGCGGGCGGTGCCCGAGGGCATTTGGGCCAAGTGTCCCGGTTGCTCCGCAGTCCTCTACCGGGCGGAGCTGGAGCGGAATCTGGAGGTCTGCCCCAAGTGCGGCCATCACAACCGGCTGAGTGCCCGGCGCCGGCTGGACCACTTCCTCGATCCCGAGGGCCGCGAGGAAATCGGCGGCGAACTGGAATCCCTCGATCCGCTCAAGTTCAAGGACCTCAAGAAGTACAGGGACCGCCTGATCCAGGCCCAGAAGGAGACTAACGAAAAGGAGGCCTTGGTGGTCATGCGCGGCCGGCTTCGGGGCATGGACCTGATCGCCGCCGCCTTTGAATTCCAGTTCATGGGAGGTTCCATGGGCTCGGTGGTGGGCGAGCGCTTCACCCGCGGGGTGGACGCGGCTCTGGCCAATGGCGCGGCCATGGTCTGCTTCGCTGCCAGCGGCGGGGCCCGCATGCAGGAGTCCCTCTTTTCCCTGATGCAGATGGCCAAGACCAGCGCGGCCATCGGCCGGTTGCGGCAGCGGGGCCTGCCCTTCATCTCGGTCATGACGGACCCCACCATGGGCGGTGTCTCCGCCAGCCTGGCCATGCTGGGCGATATCAATATCGCCGAACCGAACGCCCTGATCGGCTTCGCCGGACCCCGTGTCATCGAGCAGACGGTGCGTGAAACCCTGCCAGAGGGTTTCCAGCGCAGTGAGTTCCTGCTGGAACATGGCGCCCTGGACATGATTCTGACCCGCCGCGAGATGCGCGAGCGCATCGCCAATCTGATCGCCATCCTCACCCATCGCGGGCCGGTGTGAGCGGCTAAGCTGTGCGCCATGCCCGCCTTCAAGATTGGCTGACCTGGCAGGAGGGCCTGCACCCGGCCGCCATCGAACTGGGTCTTGACCGGGTGGGGCGGGTTTGGGACCGCCTGGGCCCCCGCGCCCTGCCCTTCCCGGTGATCACGGTGGCGGGGACCAACGGCAAGGGCTCCACGGTCGCAATGCTGGAGGCTATTTATGGCGCCGCCGGCTATCGGACCGCCGCCTATACCTCGCCGCACCTGCTCCGCTACAACGAGCGCATCCGCCTGGATGGCCAGGAGGTCTCGGACCCGGAGCTGTGCGCCGCCTTCGCCCGGGTCGATGCCGCCCGGGGCGCGGAATCCCTGACCTATTTCGAATTCGGTACCCTGGCCGCCCTGGATCTCTTCCTGCGCGCCCGTCCCGACCTGGCCATCCTGGAGGTGGGCCTGGGTGGCCGGCTGGACGCGGTCAACCTCTTCGACGCCGACCTGGCCATCATCACCAGCATTGGCCGCGACCACATGGCCTGGCTGGGGGAGACCCTGGAGGAGATCGCCCTGGAAAAGGCCGGCATCCTGCGTCCGGGGCGACCGGTTCTGTTCGGACACCGCCAGCCCCTGCCGGTCCTGCTGGCCAGGGCCACGGCACTAGGTTGTCCGGCCCAGGCGCTGGGTCGGGATTTCGACTGGACGGAGGAGCCGCCCGGCTGGCGCTGGACGAGCCAAGGCCTGCCGCCCCTGAGCCTGGCCACCCCGGCCCTGCGTGGCCTCATCCAATTCGACAACGCCGCGACCGTCATCATGGCCACCCGCCTCTTGCGCGATCGGCTACCCCTGTCCGTGGCCCATCTGCGCCAGGGGCTGCAACGGGCGCGCCTGCCCGGCCGCTTCCAGGTGTTGCCGGGCCAGCCGACCTGGATCCTGGATGTCGCCCATAATGGCCCGGCGGCCCAGGCCCTGGCCGCTAATCTCGCCAGCTTTCCCTGCCAGGGCCGCCACCATGCCGTCCTCGGTCTGCTGGCCGACAAGGAGCCGGCGGCCGTGGCCGGTCCCCTCCTGGATTGGGCGGATTGCTGGCATCTGGGTGCCGCGGCCAACCCCCGTGCCCTGCCGGTGGCCGCATTGAGCGCCGCCCTCGCGGCCCTGGGGACGGAACGGGGGCTAACCTTGAACCTCAAGGAATATGGCGGGATTGAAGCGGCCATTGCCGGCGCGGGCGCTAGCGCCCTGACGGGGGACTGCATCCTGGCCTTTGGCTCCTTCACCACGGTGGAGGCGGTGCTGCGGGATATGGCGGGGATAAGGCCCGGGCCCGCCACGCCCGGGGACTGATAGGCGGTCTGGTTTGACAGGATCGCCAATAGCCTGGCCGGCTATTGCTATAATCTCCCCATAGGGTAGGCCGAGGTCCGTAATCTCGCGTCCAGAAACACGCAATATCTGACAAATGGGCCAAGGCGCCCCAGGGAGAACGCGATGGAGGAAGGGTCCAAGCGACGTCTGATCGGGGCTACGGTGGTCGTGGTCCTGCTGGTTACCTTTGTGCCCATGGTGCTGGAGGAGGAACCCAAGCCCCCGGCGACCTCTCCGGTCTCGGAGGGGGTGCCGAGGGATCAGGCCCGCCCCGAGATGGATGCCGAGTTTCGCCAGCCGGCCAAGCCGTCTCCCCTCGCGACCATCACCGAATTGCCGCCACCTGACCTCTTGACGTCCTCCGAGCGCGACATGGCGGCCTCCCGGGTCGATCTGCCGGTGACGAAGCCTGCCACGCCCCCCAAGGGTACCGAGGCGCAAAAGCCCAAGGAAGCCGTCAAGCCGGCGGCCAAGGATGCCAAGAAAGAGGCTGCCAAGGAGCCCAAGAAAGAGATCGCCAAGGTAGCCCCTCCCAAGGATGCCCCCAAGGAGGCCGCCAAGGAAAAAGAGGCCGCCAAGCCCGCCGAGCCGGGCCCCAGGAAGACGGGTGCTGGCTGGGTCTTCCAGGTGGCCAGCCTCGCGGAACGCGCCAAGGCCGACGAGATGGCGGGGAATCTCAAGTCCAAGGGCTTTCCAGCCTTCGTGGAGACGGCGGAGGTCAACGGCAAGACCTATTTCCGGGTGCGCGTTGGGCCCCGGCAGGAGCGTAAGGATATCGATGCCCTGGCCGCCTCCGTGCGCGACAAGACCGGCCAGTCCGGGCAGGTGCAGCGTTACTAGGCCTGGCTTGCCCGCAAGGCCAGGCCCCACCATGCCGACGCCAGCCCTCCGATGACCCTCAACTGGATCGACGCCGGCATTCTGGGCCTCATCGTCCTCTCGGCCCTGATCGGCCTGGGGCGGGGCCTGGTGCGGGAGTTGCTGTCCCTGGTTATCTGGTCCCTCGCCCTGTTCTTGGCCTGGCGCCTTTATCCGCACCTGGAACCCGAGCTCGCCCCCTGGCTCCCCGGTGCCACCAGTCGCGCCGCCGCGGCCTACCTGCTCACGGCCCTGGGCCTGGTGATGGTGGGAGGCTTGGTGGGCTATCTCCTGACCTCACTGGTGGAACTGGCGGGTCTGGGCGGGACCAGCCGGCTGCTGGGCGCCCTTTTGGGCCTGGTCCGCGGTGTCCTCATCATCGCCATGTTGGCCTTTCTCGGTGCCCTGACGCCGCTGGCGGATCAGCCAGCCTGGCAGGATTCCCGCTTGATCGGGCGCTTCCAGGCCTTGGCCGAGCGGGTGTTGGCGGAGGTGCCGCCCCAAGTGGAAGATCGCGTCCGGACCCTGTGACCCGGCTCCGGAAAAGCCAATGATTCTAACGCCCCAACAACGAGGTGGTTCATGTGCGGTATCGTCGGTATTGTGGGTAAGGGTCCCGTCAACCAATCCTTGTACGACGCCCTGCTGGTCCTCCAGCACCGGGGTCAGGACGCCGCCGGCATCGTCACCTGCGAGGGTGAAAAACTCCACTTGCGCAAGGATATGGGCCTGGCGCGGGATGTCTTCCAAACCCACCACATGATCCAGTTGCGGGGCAATATGGGTCTGGGACATGTCCGCTATCCCACCGCCGGCGTCTCCTGTTCCGCCGAGGCCCAGCCCTTCTATGTCAATTCGCCCTACGGGATCGTCCTAGCCCATAATGGTAATTTGACCAACGCTGACGCCCTCAAACACGACCTCTTCGCGGAGGATCTGCGCCACATCAATACCGAATCGGATTCGGAAATCCTCCTCAATGTCCTGGCCCACGAGTTACAGATCGAGGGCAAGCTGCGCATTGACGAGCAAGATGTCTTCCGCGCCATCAGCCGCGTCCATCGGCGTTGCCAGGGCGGCTACGCGGCGGTGGCCATGATCCCCGGCTTTGGCATCCTGGGCTTCCGCGACCCCCATGGCATCCGCCCCGTCGTCTATGGCAAGCGCGAGACGCCTTTGGGCGATGAGTACATGATCGCCTCGGAGAGCGTGGCCCTGGATACCCTCGGCTTCAATCTGATCGCCGATATCGCCCCGGGCGAGGCCGTCTTCATCGACGTCAAGGGCCAGCTGTACAAGCACCAATGCGCCCCCCGGCCGGTCCTCTCGCCCTGCATCTTCGAGTTCGTCTATTTCGCCCGGCCGGACTCCTTCATCGACAACATCTCCGTCCACAAGGCCCGCTCGCGCATGGGGCGGCGGCTGGCGGCCAAGATCCGGCGGGAATGGGGGGATGATCATGACATCGACGTCGTCATCCCCATCCCGGACACCAGCCGGACGGCGGCGCTCCAACTCGCCCAGACCCTGGAGGTGAGTTACGCCGAGGGCTTCATCAAGAACCGCTATATCGGCCGCACCTTCATCATGCCAGGCCAGCAGGTGCGCAAGAAATCCGTGCGCCAGAAGCTCAACGCCATCGGGCTGGAATTCCGCAACAAAAATGTCCTGCTGGTGGATGATTCCATCGTGCGGGGCACCACCTCCCAGCAGATCATTCAGATGGCGCGGGAAGCCGGCGCCCGCCGGGTCTATTTCGCCTCCGCCTCGCCCCCGGTGCGCTATCCCAACGTCTATGGCATCGACATGCCCGCCGCAAGCGAGTTGGTTGCTCACGGCCGAACCGAGGAAGAGATCCGCCTGGTCCTGGGCGCCGATCGCCTCATCTTCCAGGACCTGGAGGACCTGATCGACGCCGTCCAGAAAAAGGGCAAGAGCGATGTGGATCGCTTCGATACCTCGGTCTTCGATAGCGACTATGTCACGGGTGACGTGACCGAGGTCTATCTCCGGCAACTGGAGGCCATGCGCAATGATGTCGTCCAGGAAAGCCGACACAGCCTTTGCGAGTCCGGCATCGAGCTTTATAACAATGCCTGATCCGGACCCCCTGAACAGCGCGGGCTTCGCCACCCGGGCGATCCGCACCGGCCACCATCGCACGGCGGAAGGGGAGCACAGCGAGCCCATCTTCGCCACCTCCAGCTTCATCTTCGCCAATGCCGCCGAGGCGGCGGCGCGCTTCGCCGGGGACGAGCCGGGGAACATCTACTCGCGTTTCACCAATCCCACGGTGCGGGCCTTCGAGGAACGTCTGGCGGCCCTGGAAGGCGGCGAGACCTGCGTCGCCACCTCCTCGGGCATGGCGGCCATTCTCGCCACCTGCCTGGGACTGCTCAAGGCCGGGGACCATGTCCTCTCCTCCCGCGCCATCTTTGGCAGCACCACGGTCCTCTTCAACAAGTACCTGGGCCGCTTCGGCGTCGCAACCAGCTATGTGGACCTGCCGGATCTGGATGCCTGGGCAGCGGCCATCCGGCCCAACACCCAGCTCCTCTTTCTGGAAACCCCCTCCAATCCCCTGACGGAGATGGCCGATATCCGCGCCCTGGCGGATCTGGCCCACGCCCATGGCTGCCTCCTGGCCGTGGACAACTGCTTCTGCACCCCCGCCCTGCAAAGGCCCCTGAGCCTGGGCGCGGACCTGGTCATCCACTCCGCCACCAAGTACCTGGATGGCCAGGGGCGGTGTCTGGGCGGGGCCGTGGTCGGCGATGCCCAGCGGGTAGGCGAGGAGGTCCTGGGCGTCATCCGCACTGCCGGACCCAGCATGAGCCCCTTCAATGCCTGGGTCTTCCTCAAGGGCCTGGAGACCCTGGAACTGCGGATGCTGGCCCATGCCCGTGCCGCCCAGGCCCTAGCCGAGTGGTTGGTCGCCCACCCCGCCGTCGAGCGCGTCCACTACCCCGGCCTGGCCTCCCACCCGCAACATCACCTGGTCGGCAGCCAGCAGCGCACCGGCGGCGGTATCGTTGGCTTCGAGGTGCGCGGTGGCCGAGATGCCGCCTGGCGGATCATTGACGCCACTCGCTTCCTGTCCATCACCGCCAATCTGGGTGACACCAAGTCCACCATCACCCACCCCGCCACCACCACCCACGGCCGCCTCACCACCGAGGAACGCGCCCGCGCCGGCATTGGTGAAGGCCTCATCCGCGTCGCCGTTGGGCTGGAGGATCTGGCCGATATCGCCGCGGATCTGGCCTTGGGGTTGGATCGGGAATAGGGCCACTGTAGTTCCGCATCGGCGAGGTCGCGACCGTGATCCCCACGGGTTCCTCCAGCTTGCCCAGGTAGGTGGTGCCGTACCGAATCTTCACTGACCATTGCTTGCATCCCCAACAGCAGGGCATGGGGATTGGTCAGTTGGAGGGGACAGTTGGCCACCCAGGGGTCGAAGAGGCCGCTGACGTGGTGGAATGCGATGAAGAAGGGCAACTGGCCCAGGGGCGTCACCGCCGCCTGGAGGTCCCATTCGACATGGAAGCGGCCGCCGGAGGTATCGACGGCGACGGGGCCAGAAAACGACACCCAGGCCATGGGTTGGGGTTCCCCCGCCGGGAGGAGGATCAGTGCGTGCATAGGCGCCTACTTTTGCCTTTATTTCATGAGCTTGGCGCCTCTGAAGCAGGAGGGAACTGCTCTTTTTGGGTTTACATCATCAATGATGCTAGCTTTCAATCCTGTTCTCCATGGGCTCCGCGGCATAGCCGCTTGTGCTGTATTGCTATTCCACTGGGTCCTCTTATTCCCATCACTTCCTAACGCTCTAGATGATGTGGAGTTTTTGGGGACCTCATGGAATTTGACCTTCCAATTTGGTTTCGGCTGGTTGGGGGTCCCCCTTTTTTTTGTGTTGTCTGGTTATCTGCTTGGCTCCCAATTGGCCGATCGCAATATTTCTGCCATGGTTATTGCGAAGTTTTGGAAACGAAGGTTCTTCAGAATCTATCCCGCGGTATGGGCGCAAACAATTTTTTTACTCTTTGTTGCTTTTGGATATTTCCCTGCCCTTACTTTCCCAGATTATTTTTCAGCGCTTACTTTATCAGATATAATACGGAATCTATTTTTATGGATTAATTTGCCGCCATGGATGACAAGGCCAGCGATATCCACATGGTGGACATTGCCAGTTGAGCTGGTATTTTACCTGTTCTTGCCATTCATTATTCTCCTTGTGCGAAAATTCGGTTTGACCACTATAATTTTTGCCTCATTTGTGACAACGATTACTTGGCGTGTCGGCTTTATGATGGTATATAAAGGGGAAAATTACTCAGACTATTTGTATATCTTGGATTCAATACCAGGCGTGCTCTCAACATTTGTTGCGGGTGTGAGCATGGCATATTTGCATATTAAGTTTTCAATGGCTCTGCGCCGTTTAATTTTATTAATTCTTGCTGCCGCCTTCCTTGCGATGCAATACTGGCTTGTCGCAAATATAGGATCGTATTGGAGCGGTCATTGGATGCTGGCAATTTGGAACCCACTGATGGCTATCATTATCGCTCTAGGCGTATACTGTTTTTTATTACCAACCGGAAAATTAAGTATTCTAGGTAACAAGTATCTGGTGTTTTTTGGGGAAATTAGTTTTGGGCTGTACCTCTGGCATCTTCCCGTTCAAGGCTGGATAAGTTCCTTTTTGCCAGTAAATTGGAGCACGCTATTAAACAGCGGGTTAGCCTTGGCTCTGACTTTTGCTTTAACCATTCCTATAGCTTCTTTAAGCTATTATTTTATTGAGCGTCCTATAATGGGATGGGGGAAAAGCGGACCCGCAGTGCGTTCTTCATAGGAAAGGCTTCCCCTTGCGAAGTTCGGTACACGGATATTATATTTAAAATTTAATTGTCAGAAGCAAGGTTAAAGCCACCGGCTTTAGCTGGTCAGATTTATCTTTGAAGCATCCCCCTCTCATGAAGTATCTTCTGGCGGCGGCCGTAAATAACCTGGCGGATACTCATCGCGCCAGCCCACCCGCTCCTCGGGATGGTAGATAAGATACACCTCGATGGCCACGTCCAGCTTCTGCAAGCCGTGCAACAGCACCTCCGCCCCCGGATGACCATCGGCCTTACGGGCCTGGAAGCCCCCCTTGATCGCGATCCAGCGGGTCGCCGCCTGCAGGGTGGGTGGCTTATCCGGCATGACGGTGGTCTGATGAAACCAGGTATAGAGCGCCTGCCATTCCGGGTCCTGGAAGAACAGCGTACAGGGGGCGTCGGGGTCCATGCGCCCCAGCATCGTCAGATAGTAGATCCGCCAGGCCACCACCAGATCAATGGCCAGACAGTTCTCCAGGCGGGCCACAAAACCCAGTTGACGCGTTTCGATCTGGCAGCCGGTCTTGAGGGTGCGATGAAACACCTCGATGCCCCAGCCCAGCCAGTCACACACCCGTTCCGCCAGGGAGCGCCAACTGAGGTCGGGCTCGTGCCGTACGGCGCCCATGATGCGCTGGCGTAAGGGGATGTCGAACCATTGGCCGCAGACTCGCCTGGGCGGGTAGTCTAGGGGGCGGGGAGGGCGGAGTTAAGCATGTGTGGGGATCAGCTGAGCCATGCACCTCCACCGGCATATCAACGTCCGTACTACCCCGCCATCCGCGGACTAACGGCAAGTTGGGGTACTTTAACGGGCGGCTTTGCGAGGTCCTGGCGACCAACCACAGCTGCTCGGGCGAGCACTTGGCGGAGACATTGCTATGATATGTCAACGTCTACGATTATAGTTTCCCTCAGCGGGCACTCCGCCATGGCTGCCCCCTTTGAGGCCCTCGAACCGTGGCGGCTAAATGCCTGATCTGTTCGTGTCAGAAGTTAATAAACTCCTGACTCTTCACAATTAACCCATAAGAAACAAGAATTTTAATGATGAATGCCATTTCCAAGATGCCTAGCAACCTTCCTCAACATATACTCCCATGTTTGCACTCCTCCTTTTTGGCGCCTACGTTATTTATGCTCTTGGCTTTTTTTATGTTGATAGCCGAGCTTCATGCCCAACCTGGAAGCAGTCTGGGTCCCGCTGAAATGCCCCTTACCTTGGCACCCTCACCTCGGATCCCCAGGCCAGCCCTGCGGGAGGGGGATGCCGTACCTATCGGACTCGAAGACGTTGGTATGCTGGAATACGAGTCCAAGATGGGACAGGAGTCTGCGCCAGGCCCCCTCAGAATCGGTTTCGACCGCCCCATACCCGAACTGCAGGATCCAGACAAATTCTGGTCTAGGCAGGCGTGGTATCTGACCCTGGACGGTGGACTGTCCTTCGCCTTCCGGATCACTTCACCTGGAGCCCTGGCCCTCCGTCTAGGCCTCCGTGTGTCCGGCATACCCGATGAGGCTATATTGAAGTTTTATCCCCTCGGTGCCGTACAGGTCGAGGAGATGACCGGAGCCATAATCAAGGCCAGATTGCAGCGCAACTTTGATGCAGGAGAGATGGATGAGGATGCCGAAACCTTATGGTCTGGCGTAATTGAGGGGGATACGGCAATCATTGAGATTGAGTTGCCCGTCTCGGCCGATCCGGCTGAACTGGAGGTGGCCTTACCCCGACTCTCTCATCTCTTTCAATCGCCGCTTGGTTCGACTGAAATAGAGGACAGGACAGCGTTGCCCTGCGAATTGGACGTCATGTGTTATCCCGCCTGGGATGTGCAAAGCCGGGCGATGGCGCGCATGGTTTATACCAAAGACCAATCTACCTATCTCTGCACCGGAACCCTGCTGAATGACGCAGATCCCTCTACCTATATTCCCTACTTTTATAGCGCCAACCATTGTATTTCGACCCAGACTGCGGCTACCAGTTTGCAGACTTTCTGGTTTTGGCGTGCATCGGCCTGCAACAGTGGCACTCCGGGAACGTATCAGACCCTCACGGATGGGGCCGATCTACTGTATGCCTCCCCGGCGACTGATACCAGTTTCCTAAGGTTGTTGGGTATCCCGCCTAGCGGAGTTATTTTTTCCGGTTGGTCAGCGTCCCTGCCCGCCAACCTTACCGCTCTGACGGGAGTGCATCATCCAGGTGGAGATTTGCAAAAAATCAGCTTTGGATCCCTGAGTAACTATTGGCATTGCTTGGATGGCGAGGATGGCATTTTTTACTGCAATTCAACACAGGCCAACAGCTCGGACCATTTTTCCATTAGCTGGCAGAATGGTATTACCGAGGGAGGTAGTAGTGGGTCAGGAATTTTCTTGAACGATACCCTGCAGTTTGTTGGCAGCCTCCATGGAGGCACGAGTAGTTGCTCTAATCCGGCAGGCCCTGACTACTATGGCCGCTTCGATATTCCATACCTGGCGGCTCTCCATAATTGGCTTAATTATTGGAATTTTGCCGATGTGCCTCCTGATAGTTGGTCGGCAAAATACATCAATGCCATTTACAAGGCGGGAATAACCAGCGGTTGCGGCAATGGTAATTACTGCCCGGGCGGACTCGTCACCCGTGAAGAAATGGCCGCCTTCCTAGTACGGGTGGATGTTGGTGAACCACCGGTTAACTACTGTGCAGGGGTACCGCCCTTTAATGATGTCTCCCCCAATGCCTGGTCCTGTGGCTACATCAAACGGCTTAATGAACTCAAAATAACCGGAGGTTGTGGTAATGGCAACTACTGCCCATCGGGGCTTGTTACCCGCGAACAGATGGCCGTATTTTTGGTTCGTGCAAAAGAGGGCGAGCCGCCGGTTAACTATTGTGGTGGGATACCGCCCTTTAATGATGTCTCCCCCAATGCCTGGTCCTGTGGCTACATCAAGCGGCTTAATGAGCTAAAAGTAACCAGTGGTTGTGGTAATGGCAACTACTGTCCGGCTGGGCTCGTGAGCCGCGAGGAGATGGCCGCCTTTCTGGCCCGAGCCTTTCTTGCTATGGAGTAACCCCCAAAGGGTGCCTGGAAACCAAAATGCATTCAATGTCTGAATGCCAGGTGTTGTAATTGGGGCTTGATACGAGCGGGCTGGTCTTTGGTTCCTTGAGCAGTCCTTTTAAGGCGCCATCAACATATTGTAAGATAAGAAGATTTTTAGCGCCACCCGGGAGCCTAGCAGCCATGTTTGGCGAGATCCTCCAGAAATTTGCCGAGAGAAGCCCCGCTACCGTCATGGTGCGCGCCCTATTGGAGCAGTTACTCAACCCCGAGAAACTGGATCAAAATGGCTGCCGTCGGTGGCCAGGCGGATGGCAACAACGGGGCCATGGCTGGACTGGTAGCGGAGCCGGTCTCGTTGGCGGTGGCCGCCTGAGGGCCAGCCAGGGTCAGCAGCAGGGCCGTCAGGAGGGCGAAGCGGCGGGCGTTGGGGGTGATGAAGTGGCTCATGTGGCGGTCCTGGGTTGGAAAAGGATTGGGAACTTGTAGCTACTAACACAAGTCCCGTGCCAGGTGATGCTATTTGCTATAATAGTATGATTAATATAATAAAATACAAATTTGTGATGGACCGCGAACGCGGGATGGGCAAGGGCGGACCACCAAGGTGGCAGTCGAGCGGGAGGTGGCTGCCGGATTGGCGGTGATGTCTGGGCTTCCGGTGGGCTTGGAGGGCGTGTTACCTTGCCCCCCTTAGTACCCGCCCGCACCAGCCCTGGCGAGGCTATTGAATTTCCGGCTGAGTGCGCCTTAATGGCCCCTTTCCCGGCAAACTTCCGACATACAGGCAGCGCCCTCCATGACCAGATCCCATGTCCCGCCCAAGGGGCCTCAAGGCTTGACACCCGTCGCGGGTATCCATAGCGTGCGCGGCGCCCTCAAGCATGGCGGGGCTGGGGTTGACGAGGTGTGGCTGGAGGGCCGGCGGCGCGACCGGCGGTTGGCAGAACTGGCGGAATTGGCGCGCGGGGCCGGGGTCAGGCTACGCCAGGTCGAGGCCGAGGAGATCGAAGGCGCCGCCCCGGGCATCAATCACCAGGGCGCCCTGGCTTGGGTCAGTGTCCCGGCGAGTCGGGGCGAGCCCGATCTGGACGCCCTGCTCGATGACCTGGTGGGGCCGCCCTTCCTACTCATCCTGGACGAGATCCAGGACCCCCATAACCTGGGCGCCTGTCTGCGCACCGCCGACGCCGCCGGCATCCAGGCCGTGATCGCCCCCCGGGACAATGCCGTGGGCCTCACCCCCACCGTCTCCAAGGTTGCCAGCGGCGCGGCGGAAACTGTTCCCTATGTCCAGGTCACTAACCTGGCGCGGACCCTGGATGCCCTCAAGGCCCGCGGCATCTGGCTGGTCGGCCTGGCCGGCGAGGCGGAGGCGGACCTCTATGGCCTCGACCTCAAGGGCCCTATCGCCCTAGTCCTTGGCGGCGAGGGCCGCGGCCTGCGCCGGCTGACCCGGGAGCGCTGCGACTACCTGGCCCGCCTGCCCATGCTCGGCACCGTCGAGAGCCTCAACGTCTCCGTGGCCACGGGGATTTGCCTCTACGAGGCCCTCCGCCAACGCCGAGGGGTCTGATCAGCCCCTGCCGGCGACTTGGCGTAGCCTGGATGCGGCGGCGAGGCCTGGCCCTGGCCGACAGGAAGACCTTTCCAATCCAGAAAAGAGGCTGAAGGGGGGGTGATGGCCCGAGTCAGGCAGCGGGTTTTTGGGCTGGGTTGATGGAACGGAACAGTGTAGCTCGGGCCTCGTTGAGGCGCCGGGCGGCCTCATGGTCGCTGATGGCGTAGGCGATGGCATCCAGGTCATCGTAGGTGACGCCGGGTTTGAGGTACTGGGCGGCCTCGGGCAGTGACTTGAGCTTCTCGTAAGGGGTGGTCATGGTGGCGTAGGGGTAGCGTTTGCGTAGCCGGCCCTTGGCGTCGATCGCCTCGGTGGGGAGGCGGCGGGGACGGTGGAAGTTGAGGTAGGGAGACAGTACCCCTTGGGCGAAGTCGTTGACCTGTTCGGCACAGCGGCCAGGAGCTATGCTCGATTCTGGTGTATATGAGCGGGGACTGATAGCGCTTGAGCAGGCGGCGCACCGTTGCTGACCATGTGGTTGTCGAGACCCAAAGCAGCAACGAGAGAGGTGCGCCATGAGCAACGATACGAGGACGGGGACCCGAAGTGCAAGTGGGGATCGGGTGGAGCCGCTGGCCGAGCTGGGCCTGCCGCTGGAGGAGTTGGTGCGCCGCGGGGCGCGCGACATCCTGCAGCGGGCCATCGAGGCGGAGGTGGAGCAGCTGCTCGAGACGTTGGCCGCGGTGTTGCTGACGGATGGGCGCCGGGCGGTGGTACGCAACGGGTATCTGCCGGCGCGCGAGATCCTCACCCCGGTGGGTCCGGTGGAGGTACAGGTGCCCAAGGTGCGCGATCGCTCCGGCTCCGAGGACCGCGGGGCCCTGCTCGCCTTCTTCGCCTTCCCGGCCGAGCACGGGGTGCCCCTGCGCACCACGAATCCGATCGAGTCGACGTTCGCTACGGTGCGCCAGCGTACCCGTCGAACCAAGAACGGCGTCACCCGCGCGACCTTCCTCGGCCTGGCCTTCAAATTGAGCGAGGAGGCCGCCAAGACCTGGCGGCGCATCCGTGCCCCCGAGAAAGTGGCCGAGCTCCTCGGCGGGGCACGCTACGCAGACGGCATTCCGGTGTCTGACGACCCGCCGGAGACCCAAGAGGAGCAACGGGAAGCCGCCTGACAAAACTCTGGTCCCATGGTCATACACCAGATCTGACAATAGCTCCTCAGGCCTAAAGTAGAGGTAAGCAGCGAGCGTAGCGAGTCCGCTTGACCGCCTGGTTGAGCCTCGCTGCTCTTGATGCTACGAAGTGACCGAGGCCGAGAAAACTGGAAGGAAGCTGGAAGATAACAACGGTCCTCGCCGCCGATGTGCCTGCCCCCTTCAGTTGTTCTAGCGAACTCTTGAAGACAACCAGAGGGCTCGCCAAGCACCGTTTTCATTGACGTGTCACCACCTCCTGCGTTGGGAGCGTCACCGTCGGAATCGAGTCGGTATTCATGATCACCTTGCGCTGTGGCAGGTAATGAAGCAGCAGTTCTGTTTCCTTCTTGACCACGTCGTAGCACTCGCAACTCAAAGTTTCGAGTTTCGACCGGTCAAGCACCTTGATTAATCCGCGCGAATATGAAATCACGCCCATCTGCTGCAATTTCAACGCCGCCTGGGTGACGCTCTCCCGGCGAACGCCAAGCATGTTGCTGATGAATTCCTGCGTCATGGTCAAGTGATTGTGCGACAGGCGATCCATGGAAAGCAGGAGCCAGCGGCAGAGCTGCTGGTCGATCGAATGATGCCGGTTGCAAACAGCGGTCTGAGCTACTTGCGTGATCAGGGCCTGCGTGTAGCGCAGCATGAGAACCAGCAACTGGCCGTGACGGTTGAACTCTTCTTTCACCCGCAGTCTGGGGAGGCGATAGGCGTAACCGGCGCTCTGCACCAGCGATCGGCTCGGCGTACTCTCCCCGCCCATGAATAAAGTGATGCCCACCAAGCCCTCGTTACCCACCACCAGGATCGCGGTCGATGCTCCGTTCTCCATCACGTATTGCAGCGAGACTATGGAGTCAGTTGGAAAGTAGACATGGCGCATCGGGCGCCTGGATTCATACATGAGCGCGCGCAGTGGCAGCGGCACTAGTTCCAGATACGGGAATAAACGGCCTTGAACCTCAGGGGACAAGGCGGCCAGAAGATGATTCTGCTGGGGTTGGGGTTGGGGCTTGACAGGCATCTCGGGACTCTTTGAATTGAAGGGTTTGAGATTATCCGCTCAAAGCGGCTTGGCTGTACTTTCTGTATCGCGCACTCCGGTGCGGTGGCCCGCAGATGGGGAGGACTTTGAGAATTAGCATGACAACAGCAGAAGCAGAAGCAGAAGCTTAGCGCCCTAACGTTTCCGCTCACCCGCCGCGTACTCGCGGTCGGTATGAAGCGGCTTGTTAGCCCGCTGTTTGCTCACCAGATTCTCGGAACAGCACAACACGCTTCTCTGTCCCCTTGGCTTTATACATTGCTGTATCGGCTTTTTTGAAAAGAACATCAGCCGTATCTCCATCTGCGGGATATGTAGCAATACCAATACTTGCGCTTATGGAAAGAACAATCCCATTAAACTCGAAGGCTTCGGCAATCCGAATTATCATTTCTTCTGCAAGGCGAGTTACCTCTGCTTTTTGCTTGACTTCGAACAACAGGCATACAAATTCGTCGCCTCCCCAGCGACTGACTATGTCTTCATCGCGTACAAAAGACTTTAAACGATTTGCCACCATTAGTAGCACCTGATCTCCTAGATCATGACCATAAGAATCGTTAATATTCTTGAATTTGTCGATGTCAATAAATAGCACGGCAAGTCCCCAATCGTGCCGTTTTGCCTGGATCAAACCGTGGTCGAGATGCTGTTCATATGAGACACGGTTGGGAAGACCCGTGAGTGCGTCCTGAAGCGCAATTTGTTGCGCTTCTTCCGTTTTTACCTGGGCTCTTGATAAATCGTCGAGCGCTTCGGCCAAGTCAGTCTTCGTGTCAGCGAGTTCGGATTCGACGACTATTCGTTCAGCGATTTCTTCGGCGAGTTCGACGTTAACCAGCTTCAAGTCGTCTGCGGCTTCTGCAACCTTCTGTTCGACATTTTGATTCTGACTAAGGGCCTGTTTCATAATCTGATCAGGGACATTTTCTTGCTTTAGAACTTCATTTACAAATGTAAGATCACTGGCAGCCTTTTTGACAGTTTTTTTGATTGTCTCATTTTTCTTAAGCACGCGTCCAAGCGAAAGCCTCTTGGCAGACAAGTTTTCTTTTAAATCTTTTGATTTCATAAACATCTCCTTTTGCATAGAGCGGGCTAACAATGCATTGTATGGACCCGCCGGCCTTGATCATAACTCCACCCACCCCCGTCACGCCGCCACCAGTGTCAGGGCAGACTGCTTGACTGGTCGCGGTCGTCGCCGCCGCGCGGGCGGCGGCAGGGAGACGTGCGCCAGTACCTGCTCAAACAGCGCCGGGTGAGCCCGCCCGAAGAGGCGTTCGGCGGCGGTGGTGCCGTCAGGGCGCCGGACATAAAAGTTATGCAGCGCCGTCAGGGCCGCCAGCTTGCGGTCGCTCAAGCGGTGACTGCCATAATGATACAGCGACAGGTGGCCATTGCGCCCCTCCACGCAGGAACTGAGGTTCCCTCGGTTTTTCGTCTTCCAAGGGCAGGGGTTCATGCGACCTGCTTTTCTCCTTGTCGAGGGTTGATCCAGTCCTTCAGAAACTGCATCGGGGAAGGGTAACCGAGGGTGGAATGCCGACGCTTGCGGTTGTAGAACACCTCGATGTACGCGAAGGCGGTGGCCTGCATGGCGTCGCGGGTGGCGAAGTGCTCCCCGAAGACCCGCTCGTTCTTGAAGCGGTTGAACCCGCTCGCGGTCGGGGCATTGTCCCCACCATTGTCCTTGCGGCTCATCGAGCAGACCATGCCGTACGGCGCCAGGGTCGCTTGGCACGCAGGGCTCGCGTACTGGCTCCCCCGATCGGAAGGGTGGATCAGCCCCGGGGCTGGCTGGCGTCGAAACCAACCCATGATCAGCGCGTCGGTGACCAGGTCGGCCGTGATGCGCGGCTGCAGCGACCCGCCCACGACCGCGCGGTTGAACAGGTCCAGCAACGGTGCATCCGTCAGCCCCCGGCGATCCGCTGTGCCGCCACCCGGCCAGGCCCGGTAGCCGCCGACACGGACGGCGAGGACATCACACCGCTCGTTCAGGGCGAAGCGGTCGCGGTGCGCAGCGATCCAGGCGTACTTCACAGCGCCTCCCGCGCGAAGTACGCCGTCGCTTTTTTTAAGATGTCGACCTCGCGCTTGAGCCGCGCATTCCCCGCGCGCAGACGCGACAGCTCCATCGCCTCCGCCGTGACCTTCGCTGCGCCCGCACCGTTGAGCGTGCCGACATCGAACGCCTTCACCCCGTTGCGCAGGGTCTGCTCGACCAGACCCCTCTCCTTGGCGACCGCGCCCACGCGCTTGCCGTCCTTGACCCGCTTCACCGCCTGGTCCTTGAACTCGGCGGTGTACGCTTGCTTCGGAATCTTCTGCATCATCGTCTCCCGTGTGACAGACCGTCTACGTCACCCTTGGAAGACTAAATTTCGGGGGAACCTCAGAACTGCGTCACCCGCGCGACCTTCCTCGGTCTGGCCTTCAAATTGAGCGAGGAGGCCGCCAAGACCTGGCGGCGCATCCGTGCTCCCGAGAAAGTGGCCGAGCTGCTCGGTGGGGCACGCTACGCAGACGGCATTCCGGTGTCTGACGACCCGCCGGAGACCCAAGAGGAGCAACGGGAAGCCGCCTGACAAAACTCTGGTCCCATGGTCTCATACACCAGATTTGACAATAGCTCCAGCGGCCAGGGATGTGGCTGTAGCCGAGGTGTTTGCGGATGACCGAGCCGTTCTCGCTCTCAGCCAGGGCGTTGTCGTTGGTGCGGCGCGCGCGACTTGGTGAACTCTGCGTGGAGCTTGTACGAGAGGGCGGCGACCCCGGCGTTGATGTACTTCGAGCAGTTGTCGCCGAGCGGTCGCCATGCGGGGCATCAACCTCGGCCAGCAGACGCACATCTTCGGGCGTGAAGCGCCGTGCACAGGGCTGAGCGGGAGGGCCCGCCGGTCCCGCAACGCCTGCCCATCCTGTGCTCGCCCGACCAGGCGGTGAGCGGTGCCCGCGACAGCCCGTCACCTTGGCCAGGTACGCCCGCACCAGCGCCTTCAGGCTCACCTCAGCTTGGAATCACGGCCCCCTTCAGGCTTATCTGTCGTTGAACAAGGCTGCCAGTGTGACGATTTTTAAATTCGTGATACTATGCAGGCCGTTTTCCGGGACCTATCAGCGTTGACGATGTTTTCAAGACAACTCCTTCTGGGGCTTGGCCTCCTCTCCCTCGCCACCACGGCCGCGGCCCATGACCTCTGGGTCGAGCCCTCCGGCGGCGCTTTCATCGTCCGCTATGGACACCACCCCCAGGTCTCCCACGAGGGGGCCCGCGAGATCGCCTACGCCCCGTCCATCGTCAAGTCGGTGACCTGCACCGATGCGGCGGGCAGCCCCAGCCCGGCCCGGGTGGGCTCGACGGCCCCGGTAGAGATCGCGGGCGACTGCGCGGTCCTGTATGTGCTGACCTCCAGCGGTTACTGGAGCAAGACCCCCGCCGGCACCAAAAACCTGAAGAAGACCGAAGCCCCATCGCCCTTGAGCAGTTGGCAGGGCTTCGAGAGCGTCAAACATATCTCCCAGTGGGGTCCGGGCGCCGCCAAGTCCCTCGGGCTGCCGCTGGAGATCGTGCCGGCCGCGAATCCGCTGGCCATCCAGGATGGCGACAAGCTGGCCCTGCGCGTCCTGGCCAAGGGCCAGCCCGTCGCCAATGCGGTGGTGACCTACGACGGTAAGCCGCGGGGCGAGACCAACGCCGACGGGACCCTGAATATCCGCATCAAGCATGGGGGCCTGCAGCTTATCCAGGCATCGACCCGCACGCCCCATGTCGGACCTGAAGCGGACGAGGTGGTGCATACCACGGCCCTGACCTTCGCCCTGGGCAAGCAGCCGTGAGGGCGCTCCTAGTCCTGCCGCTGCCCTTCCTCGCCGGCACATTGCACGCCCACCAGCTCAACCATATGGCGCAGACCGGCAATGCGGTGATCGTCGAACTGCACTACGGCGACGGCAGCCCCTTCAGTTACGAGTCCGCCGAGGTCTACCGGCCAGCCGAGTCGATCCCCTTCCTGGCCGGCCGTACCGACGCCAATGGGCGTCTGGCCTTCATCCCAGACCGGGCGGGCGACTGGCGGATCAAGGCATTCTCCGAAGACGGTCATGGTGGCGACTTCACCGTCGCCACCACCGGCGAGGGCGGCAACTCCGCCCCCTCGGTCGGGCTCGGCACCCTGGGCGGTCTCGCCGTCGGGCTCTCGCTCCTGTTCGGCATCTTTGGGGTGTGGTCGTTGTTCCTGAGAAAAAGATCATGAAATATCGACTTGTTGCGTTTGGCGCGGCCCTGGCGCTGGCACCCCTGGTCGCCTCGGCGCACCACGGTGTCGCTGGCCTCGGTGCGGCCGGGCTCGAGGGGCCGGGTGCGCCCATCGAACAGTCGTCTTCGGCGACCCTACCCAAGGGCAAGGTCTTCACCTACTTCAAGATGGATTACGCCAACTGGAAGACCTACACGCCCCCCCAGGACGACGAGGCCGAGTCCGCGACCTTCTGGATGGCCGGCCTGGGCTACGGCGTGACACCTTGGCTGTCGCTGTATGCCTTTCTCCCCTATAACGAAAAGGTCAATGAGGACGGCTTCGCCAACACGTCCGGATTTGCCGACGCCTCCGTGAACGCCACCCTCGGGTTCAAGTACGACAACGGCTTTCACCTGGTCCCGGAGAAGGAAAGCCTCGACGACCTGGAGGACTGGCACTTCACCCTCTATGCGGGCGCGACCCTGCCGACCGGGAACCCCAATGTCCGCGACCCCGACGGCGACATCGACCCCGGCATGTCCACGGGCTTCGGTGAACCGGCCTGGACCCTGGGGGCTACGGCCAGCAAGATGCTCAACGAGCGCACCACGCTCAACCTCGACATCTCCAACCTCTGGTTCCAGAGCCATAGCTACCACGCCGACCCGGCCCACAACGACGAACCCTTCAGCGCCCGGTTCGGCGATGAATTCCGCTTCAATACCGCGCTCATCTACCGGATGTATATGAACCCGGAGCAGCGTCTGCGCTTCGACGGTCTGGTCGAACTCAACTATCTGTGCCTCGGGCGTGACAGCGAGGACGGCATTTCCGAGCTTGCCACCGGAGGCCAGATGCTCTACGTGATGCCCGGGGTCCGCGCCTATTGGAACAACATGAGCTTCGCCCTGGGGGTGAAGCTACCGGCCTGGACCGACCTCAACGAGGAGCCGGATCAGCAAGGCGGCGAGGGCAAAGAGAACTACCGGATCATCTTCTCCCTGTCGGCGCTCTTCTAGGACATGCACGTCCCCGACGGCTTCCTGTCGCCCCAGACCTACCTGCCGGCCTACGCCCTGGCCGCGGGCGCCTGGACCTACGCCGCCCGTCGCCTGCAACGGCGCCTCGACGAGACCCTGCTGCCACGCCTGGCAGTCCTCTCGGCCCTGGGCTTCGTGTTGATGTCGGTCATGCTGCCGTTGCCGGGCGGTACCTCGGTCCATGCCTCGGGGATCGGCATCCTCGCCGTCGTCTTCGGCCCCTGGATCAGCTTCGCGGCGGTGTCCCTGGTGCTGCTGTTACAGGCCCTGGTCTTCGGCGCCGGGGGCATCACGGTGCTGCCGGTCAATGCCCTGGCGATGGGCCTGGCGGGCTCGGCCATGGCTTGCCTCGGTTATCGTCTGCTCAGGCCGATGGGCGAGCGGGTGGGGCTGTTCGCTGCCGGTTGGCTGGCCAGCGTGGTGCCGGCCCTGCTCATCGCCCTGGTGCTGGGTGTGCAGCCGTCCATCGCCCATACCCCCGATGGACAACCCCTGTTCTTCCCCTTCGGCCTGGCGGTGACCCTGCCCGCCGTGGTCATCCCCCATGCCTTGCTCGGCATCGGCGAAGGGCTGCTGACCGTGCTGGTGGTCGGCTTCCTGCGACGGCGCACCGGCGCGGCCCCGTGAAGGACCGCCTTGGCTTCGCCGCCTACCTGGCGGCCGTCGTTGCCATCACCCTGATCCACGATGTCCTCTGGCTGGGCGCGGGGCTCCTGGTCGCGGTGCTGATCGCCGGGCGGCAAGCGCCGGCCCTGCTGCTTCGCACCCTGCTGCCGGTCCTGTTCTTCAACCTGGCCGTGAGCCTCGGGTACAGCGTGGCGGGTCTGCTCGGTGGCGAGGTTCGGTGGGGCTACCTGGCGCTCATGAATGTCCGGGTCATCCTGCTGACCTTTCTCACCTTCCTGATGGTCTCCCGGGTCGACCTCCTGCGCGCCTTGAACTTCTCGCCGACCCTGATCTACCTGATCGTCCTTGCCCTGAGCCAGATCATGACCTTCCGTCGCCTGCACCAGGAGTTTCGCCTCGCCGGGGAGAGCCGCCGGCTGCGACGAGCCTCCCTGCGCGAGGGCTACACCCAAGGCGCTGTGGTGGCGGTGCAGTTCTTTGACAAGGCGGAGCACGGCGCCGGCGAGATCGCCCTGGCCATGCGCTCGCGCGGCTTCTTCGGCCCGACCGCGGAATGAGCCCCGGAATAACCCCGGGCCCGTCTCAGACCGGGACCCAGGGCAGCCCCCCGGCGACGGATGCCGCCGGGGGCCCGCCGCCATCACCGGCCCCGGCCCTGCTGGAGGCCGAGGGCCTCAGCTTTCGTCTCGATGGAACCCACGACCTGCTCCTGGACATCGACCTCACCCTGAGACCAGGGGACAAGGTCGTACTGCTCGGGGCCAACGGCACCGGCAAGAGCACCCTCCTGAGGCTGCTCAACGGGCTGCTGACGCCCTCCAGGGGTGAGGTCCGCTACGACGGACAACCCCTGACCCGCCAACATTTGCGCGAGCCGGGGTTCCACAGGCGCTTCCGCCGCGAGGTCGTCCTGCTATTCCAGAACCCGGACGCCATGCTTTTCAATCCGACGGTCGCCGACGAGATCGCCTTTGGACCGCGGCAGCTTGGACTGCCCGACCTGGAGGAGCGGGTCCGTCATTGGGCTGGCCTGCTCCGGCTCGAGGCGCTGCTCGGGCGCACCCCCTTCAGTCTGAGCGGTGGGGAGAAGCAGCGGGTCTGTCTGGCGGCCCTGCTCGCCCTAGAGCCGCGGGTGCTCCTGCTCGACGAGCCAACCGCCAACATGGACCCCCGCAGCACCGGCTGGCTCATCGACTTCCTCGCCAACCTGCGGCAGACGGCGTTGGTGACCACCCACAACCTGAGCCTCGCCGATGAACTGGGCGAGCGCTGCCTGGTGCTCGGGGAGGACCACCGCCTGATCTACGACGGCGAGATTGGCGCCTTTCTCCGGGACGGTGACGCGCTTCTGGCCGCAAACCTGGTCCATAGTCACCGCCACCGCCACGGGGAGAAGCTGCCCGCGCACTTCCACGTCCACGACTGGGACTGAACGGGATCAGACTTGCATCTGGCTCAGATCGACCTGACCGGCCCCGTCTGGCGGGGCCTGTTGCTGGCGTAACCATCCCCGGCTAAGGCAAATAGACGGTACGATAGCTCACCCTGCCGTCCTGGTACTCGTAGAGGCGAAAGGTACTTTGTCGCCCCCAGGAACCGGACACGGGGGGGGCCACGAAGAGGGGCACCTCGCCTATCCAGTGCAGCTCATCCTTGTGGTAATGGCCGGTGAAGACCCCCTTGACGTTATGTCCAAGCACCAGTTTCTCCCAGCGCTGGCGGTTCTCCGCCGCCCAGCCGGGATAGATGACGTTACGAAAGTGACCACCCACGGGCGGGGTGTGCTGGAATAGCAGTACCGGGCGGTTTCCCGCCTGCTTGAGGGCCTTCTCCAGCTCCGCCAGGGGGTCGTAGCCGCTGATGACGGGCCAATCCCGCGCCAGCGTCTCGACATAGAGGAAGATGGCCACCACCCCGCCAAATTCCTCGCTGCGTACCAGCGGCCCGAAGCGTTCCAGATAGACGGCGAGGGCCTTATCCGAGTCGGTCTTGTGCAGGTCATGGTTGCCAGGGACATAGAAGTGGGGCGCCTGCAGGCCTGCCATCACCTCCAGCGTCTGGTCCACCACCCCGGGGTCCAGGATGAGGTCGGCCAGGATGTCGCCCGTGTGAGCGACAAACTCCACCGGCACGGGGAGCTGATTGATCAGCTCGACCACCCGCCGGCCGCGCTCCAGGTTGTCATCGGCCCCGAAGTGGCTGTCGGTCATTTGCACGAAGTAGAAGTGATCCCCGGCGGCCCGGGCGGGGGCCGCCAGGACGCAGACCACCAGGAGGAGGCAGAGACGCAGGCTGGGGAGGAATCTCATGGCGGGGCACCTCATGGCAAGGGCGACGAATGGTCAACGGGATACCCGGAAATGAGGGCGGGGCCGCGAACGGCAAGGCGGGCGGTCCGGGCGACCGCGGACCGGATCGGCAAAAACGCGGATTTCGCGCCCGCCAATTTGCTAAACTGCCACGTTGATTGTTAGCCAACCCGAAGCGCAGCCGTTGCAATGAACCTGAATACCACGGAAGAGATCATCGAAGACCTGCGTCAGGGCAAGATGGTCGTCATCATGGATGACGAGGACCGGGAGAACGAGGGCGACCTGCTCCTGGCGGCGGACCGGGTGACACCGGAGGCGGTGAACTTCATGGCCCGGTATGGCCGGGGGCTCATCTGCCTGACCCTGACCAAGGAGCGCTGCGAGCGGCTGCGGCTGCCCCTCATGGTCCTGGATAATCAGGCCCCCCATTCCACCGCCTTCACCCTCTCGATCGAGGCGGCCAGCGGCGTCACCACCGGCATCTCGGCGGCGGATCGGGCGACGACTGTCCGCGCTGCGGTCGCCCCCGACGCCCAGCCCCGGGACCTGGTGCATCCCGGTCACATCTTCCCCCTCATGGCGGAGCCCGGTGGCGTCCTGGTGCGCGCCGGTCATACCGAGGCGGGCTGCGACCTGGCGCGGCTGGCGGGTCTGGAGCCGGCGGCGGTCATCGTCGAGATCCTCAACGAGGATGGCGGCATGGCGCGGCGCCCGGACCTGGAGCGCTTCGCCGCCGCCCATGACCTCAAGATCGGCACCATCGCCGACCTGATTCACTATCGCGTCAGCCATGAAAAGACGGTCAAGCGCGAGTGCGATTGCGAGCTGCCCACCGAGTTCGGCACCTTCCGCATCCTGGCCTATCGGGACAGCATCGATAACGACCTGCACCTGGCCCTGGTGCGCGGCCATATCGCCCCCGAGCGTCCGGTCCTGGTGCGTGTCCATCTCCAGAATTCCCTCTGTGACCTCTTTGGTACCCAACACCCGGGATGTGGCTGGCCCCTGCGGGATGTGATGCGCCAGGTGGCCAAGGCGGGGGAGGGGGTCATCGTGGTACTGCGCAATCGCGACCGGGTCGAGGACCTGCTAGGGCGTTTCAAGGCCCTCGGGCCCGGCAGCCCGCTGGCGGAGGGGCTGGCCTCGCGTCGCCAGGATCGCTGCGAACTCCGGACCTATGGCATCGGTGCCCAGATTCTGGCCGACATCGGGGTCCGCAAGATGCGCGTCATGAGCGCCCCACGGGCGATGCACGGCATCTCCGGCTTCGAGCTGGAAGTGGTCGAATACGTCGGTAGCGACAGCGCCTCGGGGTCCGCTGGGTGACTGATCCGGTCGTCAGGGGGCCGAATGATCAGGGGTCGGATACCCTTTCCCCTTGAGGTTTAGACTCGCGGTTGCCAGCTCCGATTTCTCAATCCTTACAGCCTTTAATCCGTAACACCCATCGGTACCGACCATGATCAAGACCCTAGAGGGCGACCTGCGGGTTGCCAACACGCGCTTCTGCCTGCTGGTATCGCGCTTCAATGCCTTTGTCGTGGAGAGCCTGCTGGCGGGCGCCATCGACACCCTTAAGCGCCACGGTGCCGAGGAATCCGACCTGGTGGTGGTGCGCGTCCCCGGCGCCTTCGAAATGCCGGTGGCCGCCCAGCGCATCGCCGCCAAGGGTGGTTTCGATGCCATCGTCGCCCTTGGGGCCGTCATTCGTGGCGGCACGCCCCACTTCGACTATATCGCCGGCGAGTGCGTCAAGGGCCTGGCCCATGTCAGCCTCCAGTACGGCATTCCGGTGGCCTTCGGCGTCCTGACGGTGGATTCGATCGAGCAGGCCATTGAGCGGGCGGGCACCAAGGCGGGCAACAAGGGCGCCGAGGCGGCCATGTCCGCCATCGAGATGGTCAACGTGCTGCGCCAGCTCGACTGAGATGTCAGGACGCCGTAGCCAGGCGCGGCGCTATGCCGTGCTCGCCCTCTATCAGTGGCAGATCACCGGCCTGGCGCCGGCCGATATTGTCCGTCATTTCTTTGATGACCCCGCCTGGATGCAGGTGGTTGCCGAGGGGCTGGGCCTCCACCAGGGGGAACAGCAATCGGTGGCGGACGCCCTCTACGACATGGCCCTCTTTCAGGAGCTGGTGCGCGGCGTGCCCGAGCAGGTCGAGGACCTGGACCGCCAGCTCCAGACGGTCCTCGACCGGCCCTTGATCCAGGTCACCCCCGTGGATCTGGCCATCCTGCGGCTCGGGGTTTACGAGCTGGCCCACAGCCCCCGCATCCCCTTCCGCGCCATCCTCAACGAGGCCGTGGAACTGGCCAAGGAATTTGGCAGCACCGATGATAGCCATCGCTACGTCAACGGCATCCTGGATCGACTGGCCCGCACCCTGAGGCCGGAGGAATTCACGGCCACTCCCGCCCCGGCGACCCCGCGGGCCTCCCGATCGGGGTCCGCACGGGCCTCCAGGCCCGCCAAGCCCACGGCCGCCGCGCCGCCGGAGGCGCCGGCGACTCTCGCTCCCGCAGAGCCCCCATCGGCGCCGGTCCCGGACGGCGACGCCTGAGGCGTCCTTGTCGGAATTCGCCCTCATCCGCACCCACTTCGCCCGGCTCGGGGCGGGGCGGGACGATGTCGTCCTGGGGGTTGGCGACGACTGCGCCCTGCTGCGGGTGCCACCGGACCAGGAACTGGCGGTCAGCATCGACACCCTGGTGGCCGGCGTCCATTTCCTGGCCGATGTCGATCCCGAGGCCCTGGGCCACAAGTGCCTGGCGGTGGGCCTGAGCGATCTCGCCGCCATGGGGGCGGAACCGGCCTGGGCGACCCTGGCCCTGACCCTGCCTGGGGAGGACCCGGCCTGGCTCGGGGCCTTCGCCGCCGGTTTTGACGCCCTGGCCCGGGCGCATGGGGTGGCCCTCGTCGGTGGCGACACCACGCGCGGGCCTCTGAGCATCACGGTGCAGGTCCATGGCCTGGTGCCGGCAGGTCGGGCTATCCGCCGCTCCGGGGCCCGGCCCGGGGATCTGGTGTGCGTCAGCGGTACCCTGGGCGACGCCGGGCTGGCCCTACGCGGCCTGCTGGCGGGGGAGCCCGTGGCGGCCTTCCCCCGCGCCCGTCTGGAGCGGCCGACGCCGCGGCTGGCCCTGGGTCTCGCCCTGCGCGGCCTGGCGACGGCCATGATCGACATCTCCGACGGCCTGCTGGCGGACCTAGGGCATATCCTGGAGGAGAGCGCCGCGCGGGAGGGCGCCCCGGGGCCCCAACCGCTCGGCGCCGAGATCCGCCTGGCCGACCTGCCCCTGTCACCGCCCCTGAGGGCCCATCTCGCCGGAACCCCGGACGACTGGGCCCTGCCCCTGGCCGCGGGCGACGACTATGAACTCTGCTTCACCCTGCCCCCGGACCAGTTGGCCAGCCTCGCCGCCCTGTCCCGGCGACTGGACTGCCCCCTGACCCCCATCGGCCATATCCTGGCCGGGACCGGGGGGTACGCCGATCCGGGCCTGATCTGCCGCTGCCCAGATGGCGGCACCTGGACCCCCCCGCGGACGGGCTTCAATCACTTTCCGGACCCTGGCTTAGGTCCATGACCGCTCCCGCACCCATCAGACTCCGTTGGGACTGGCGCCGGCCCCACCACTGGATCGCCTTCGGCTTTGGCGCGGGTCTCTCGCCCCTGGCGCCCGGCACGGCCGGCACCCTCATCGCCATTCCCCTCTATCTGGTCCTCCAGGACCTGCCGCCCCTCGGTTACCTGCTGGTGCTGGCGATCCTGTTTCTGGTGGGCCTCTGGGCCTGCGACAAGACCGCCCGCGAACTCGGCGCCAGCGATCCCGGCGCCATCGTCTGGGACGAGATCCTCGGCTTTCTGGTCACCATGGCCCTGGCCCCCCCGGGCTGGATCTGGATCCTGCTGGGCTTTATCCTCTTTCGCCTGTTCGATATCTTCAAGCCCTGGCCGATCGGCGCCCTGGACCGGCGGATCAAGGGCGGCCTCGGCATCCTCCTGGACGACCTGGTCGCCGGCCTCATGGCCTGGGGTATCCTGCACCTGGTGCTGGCCTTAAGCCGCTAACCCCAGCCCGGGGGTGACCATCCTTATCCTGGAGCCCTAACCTCATGCCCATCCCGTCCCGATCCTCGACCGCCTACCCCCTGAATCGCCGGCGCTTCCTGGCCACCACTACGGGTCTGGCCCTGGCGGCCCTCTCCACGTCCGCCTGGGCGCTGGCCAAGGGTCTGACGCCCCTGGAGACACCCGCGCCCGCGCCAGCCTTGCGGCTGCAGGACCTGGGGGGTAAGACCATCGATCTCGCCCAATACCGGGGGCGCGTGGTGCTGGTCAATTTCTGGGCCACCTGGTGCCCGCCCTGCCGCAAGGAATTCCCCTCCCTAGGCCGGGTGCGCCAACTCTTTAAGCCCGAGGAATTCGAGGTCCTGGCCGTCAATGTGGACGAGGATCGGGAAACGGCCCTGGCCTTCGCGGGGGCCGCGGGCTTTCCAGTCCTGCTCGACACCAACTCGAAGGCCACCATGAGCTGGCCGCTCAAGGGCCTGCCCACCAGTTTTATTGTCGATCCCCAGGGGCGCCTGGCCTTCAGCCTCGCCGGCGAACAGGAATTCGACGGCCCGGAGGTGGTGAAGGCGATCCGGGGCCTGCTGCAACCCTGAAGGGCGAGCCGGGATCATATCCCCCAAACACCGGGGTTTCTAAACAGCTGCTTAGTGCGTCTTCGCGCGCTCAAAACCAATTGGCTCCGCTCTGCCTTAGCTCGGACGAATCCCCTGGGATGGCTTGCCCGTTCACCTGGGGAGGATAGGGCGCCGTTCCAGGGAGGTCGGAGGAAGGCCGACTTACCCCCCGAATCGGGTGCGGCGAGGTGACTGGCCCGGGAGGCAATAAGGACGGCGCCATGCTCGCCGACATGGGTTGAGGTGGTGCGGGTAACGATTGCGCAGGGCTGGGCATGCCCTTTCCTGCTGGCGGCCGAGTGGAACCAGGAGCGGTGGACCCACCTTGAAGCGCGGGCAGAGTGCGAGCGTTGGTTGGTAAGCTTGCGGGGCGCTGCAATGCCGGATGGGTCTCGGGAACGGTCGCTTCGTGGTAGATGGCTACCGCGTGCCGCGCCTGTTGCCGCTGGAGGTCGGACTGGCTCCTGGCTCGCAGTTTCTCGTCAAAGGGCGGAAAACTTCGTGGTTCCGTAGGTTCCAAGGCATATTATTCTTGTCAAGTGTAGTGAACCACGGTTTAATCAACCTGCACCACCTGAGGTGATTAGCGTCAAAACCCCGCTATCCAGACCGGACCCCCCCCTGGCACCTGAATCCCCGCATTCCCTGCTGGTATGACCAATTTTGAGGGCGTCATTTCGGCGGGGATTACCGGAACTCAGTAACCCTGGAAGGTCGCCGGCCGGCTAGCACTGATCAGCTGAACATTAGCGCCAATTACCCCACCTGATGCGCGGTCGAATGATCTGGCTGGCCGGCTATCATCCTAGAGGGGGAGATAGGCGGGTCCATACAATTCATTGTTAGCCCGACGAGAGTGATGCGTTTGTGCTCCAAGGAGACGTCGGTGGCCTGCATCGGTCAGCTTGGCGAAGGTGGCATGCCCCCAAATGTGAAGGTAACGACTGACTGATGGATCAAGCTACCCACAACAAGATCGTCTCCTTCATCTGGGGCATCGCCGACGACGTCCTGCGCGACCTGTTCAAGCGGGGAAAGTACCCCGACGTCATCCTGCCCATGTGCGTCATCCGCCGCATGGACGCCGTGCTCGAGCCGACCAAGAAGAAGGTGCTCGAAACCAGGCACATGCTCGACGAAGCGCGCATCATCGAGCAGCGCGCCGCCCTGTGCGCTGCTGCGGAGCAAGCCTTCTACAACACCTCGAAGTTCACGCTGCGCGACCTCAAGTCGCGAGGCAGTCAGCAGCAACTTCTGGCCGACTTCGAGGACTACCTCAACGGCTTCTCGCCCAACGTCCAGGACATCCTCGACAACTTCAAGTTTCGCAACCAGCTACAGACGCTGTCGAAGGCCGATGCCATCGGCACGCTGATCAACAAGTTCCTCGACCCCGACATCGACCTCTCGCCGGCCGGCATCGACAACCACTCGATGGGGACGGTCTTCGAGGAGCTGGTCCGCAAGTTCAACGAGGAGAACAACGAGGAAGCGGGCGAGCACTGGACCCCGCGCGACGCCGTTCGATTGATGGCAAACCTCGTGTTTCTGCCGATCGAGGCCGAGATCCGGTCCGGCACCTACCTGCTCTACGACTGCGCCTGCGGCACGGGCGGCATGCTCACCGTCGCCGAAGAAACCCTCGCCTCAATCGGCAACAAGCGCGGCCAGCAGGTCAGTTGCCTGCTGTACGGCCAGGAGATAAACCCCGAGACCTACGCCGTCTGCAAGGCGGACATGCTGCTGAAGGGCGAAGGCGAAAGCGCCGACCACATCGTCGGGGGCGCGGAGTGGTCCACGCTCTCCCACGATGCCTTCCCCGCCCAAGAGTTCGACTTCATGCTCGCCAACCCGCCCTACGGGAAAAGCTGGAAGAAGGACCTCGAAGCGATGGGCGGCAAGGACGGCATGCGCGACCCGCGCTTCAAGGTGATGCACCAGGGCGAGGAACTGTCGCTCGTCACCCGCTCCAGCGACGGGCAGATGCTCTTCCTCGCCAACATGGCCTCGAAGATGAACGGTAAGTCGGCGCTGGGCAGTCGCATTGCCGAGGTCCACAACGGCTCGTCGCTCTTCACCGGCGACGCGGGCCAGGGCGAGAGCAACATCCGCCGCTGGCTGATCGAGAACGATTGGCTCGAAGCCATCGTCGCGCTGCCGCTCAACCTCTTCTACAACACCGGCATCGCCACCTACGTCTGGGTGCTGTCCAACAAGAAGCCCGCGCACCGCAAGGGCCAGGTGCAGCTCATCGACGCCAGCCAGTGGTTCAAGCCGCTGCGCAAAAACCTCGGCAAGAAGAACTGCGAGCTCTCGCCCGAGGACATCGAGCGCATCAGCCGCACCTTCCTCGACTTCAAAGAGACCCCGGAATCGAAGATCTTCCTGGGCGCCGCCTTTGGCTACTGGAAGGTCACCGTCGAGCGCCCTCTGCGCCTGCACAGCCAGCTCACGCTCAAGGCAATCGAGACGCTGCGTTTCACGTCAGGCGACGAGGACATCCGCGCGACGCTCTACGACGAGTTCGGCGACGACCTCTTCACCAAGTTCGCCAAGGTCTCCGCCGCGCTGGAGAAGCGCCTGGCCGACTGGGGCAACGACGTGGACGAGGGCGACGACGAAGACGGCGGCAGCGCCAAGAAGGGCCTGCCCGAGAAGAAGCGCAAGAAGTTGCTCGACCCCAGGACTTGGGAGCGCGACGGCCGCCTGGTCGAGGTCGCCACAAAGCTGCGGGCGTCGCTCGGCGACACGCTGTTCGAAGACCACAACCTGTTCCGCGACCGCGTGGACGCCGCGCTCGATAAGGCCGGCATCAAGCTCGCCGCCGCCGACCTGAAGCAGATACTCAAGGCCGTGAGCTGGCGCGAGGAGACCGCGCCGCCCGTCATCGCCAAGCTGCACAAGCCCGGCAAGGCCAAGGCCGACCCGCTGCACGGGCTGTTCGAGGCCACGGTGGAGGGCAAGGCGGCCATCGTCGAGTACGAGCCCGACAGTGACCTGCGCGACACCGAGCAGGTGCCGCTGCTCGAAGGCGGCGGCATCGAGGCCTTCATCCGCCGCGAGGTGCTGCCCTACACGGCGGATGCCTGGATCAAGCGGGACGCAACCAAGACCGGCTACGAGGTGAGCTTCACGCGGCACTTCTACAAGCCGCAGCCGCTGCGCACGCTGGAGGAGATCAGCGCCGACATCCTCGCCATCGAGAAGGAAGCCGAGGGGCTGCTGGATGGGCTGTTGAAGGGGGCGAAGCCGTGAAGAAGAAAGCCGCGGGCGGGAAGCCGATTCTCGTAACGGTGTCGCGAGAATTGAGCGATCTCCCGGCAAAGTCCGAGTTCCTGATCTACGAAGCCGGGAACGGCGCGATCAAACTCGAGGTCCGCTTCGAGGGCGAAACGGTCTGGCTCACCCAGCAGTTGATGGCCGACCTGTTCCAGACGACCCAGCAGAACGTCAGTTTTCATCTCCAGAACATCTACGAGGAAGGCGAGCTGCATCCCGAGGCAACTCACAAGGAATTCTTGTCGGTTCGTCGCGAGGGCAAGAGGGATGTACAGCGCACTCTCGATTTCTACAACCTCGACGCGATCATCCCCATGCGCATGGGCGATTGGGTGGCCAAGCTCGACGGCTTCCTTCGCCTCAACGAGCGCGAAATCCTCACCCACGGCGGGCGCATTGCCCACGAGGAGGCGGTCGGTCACGCCACCCAGGAGTACGACGCTTTCCACCGCGAACGCCTCGCCGAGAAGGCCGCAAGGCCTGACGACTTTGACGAAGCTGTGCGCGCGCTGCCGGCGGCGAAGCCTGCACGCAAGAAGAAGCGGCGAGCGCCATGATCGCTGACCTCAAGCCGTACGTTGAGTACAAGGAGTCGGGGCTGCCGTGGCTCGGGCGGGTGCCGGGCCATTGGGTGACAAAACGCGGTAAATCCTACTTGGTCGCTATCGACGAACGGTCGAAGACCGGGAGAGAGGAGCTTCTCACTGTTAGCTCCGCTCGCGGGGTGGTACCTCGCAGTAGCGCCAGCGTGACGATGTTCAAGGCTGAGTCCTACGTGGGACACAAGCTATGCTGGCCTGGAGACCTTGTGATCAACAGTCTCTGGGCGTGGGCCGGCGGATTGGGTGTGTCTCAGCATCATGGAATCATCAGCACCGCCTATAGCGTGTATCGGAGCCGTCCTTCAGCGCAGATCAACCCTCGCTTTCTGCATGAGTTGGTCCGTTCCTCAGCGTTTCACTGGGAACTGCAGGTCAGATCCAAGGGCGTCTGGATTTCCCGTCTACAGCTGACCGACACAGGGTTTCTTGATGCGCCAATACCACTCCCCCCGCCCGACGAGCAGGCGGCGATTGTGCGGTTTCTGGACTGGGCGAACGGGCGGCTGGAGCGGGCGATCCGGGCGAAGCGGAAGGTGATCGCGCTGCTGGGCGAGCAGAAGCAGGCCATCATCCACAGCGCCGTCACCCGCGGCCTCGACCCCTCCGTCCCCCTCAAACCCTCCGGCATCCCCTGGCTCGGCGACATTCCGCAGCATTGGGAGGTTCGGCGCGTGAAGCAGGCAACTCGTATCCTTCGCGGGAAGTTCTCTCATAGGCCGCGTAATGATGCTTCTCTCTATGACGGCAAGTATCCGTTCATCCAAACGGGAGTGGTGGCCCAAGCTTCGAAGCTGATCACGAGTTACAGCCAGTCCCTCAATGAAAAAGGGCTGGCTGTCAGCAAGCTGTTTCCAAGCGGAACGCTTGTAATGACAATCGCGGCGAACATTGGAGAAGTCGCGGTTCTGACATTCGATGCATGTTTTCCGGATTCCATCGTTGGGTTCGTCCCCACGACAAGCGTTGATCGTGACTACCTCTACATGGTCTTCTTGTGCATGAAACCAGAACTATTGCGCGAAGCACCAGTGAACACGCAGGGCAATCTGAACGTGGAGAGAATCGGAGCGATGGGAATGCCTTTTCCATCCCTTGGCGAGCAGAGGCAAATTGCCAAGCGGGCTGAGGTCGAGACTGCGGCGTTTGACTCAACCATCTCCCGCCTCGAACGCGAAATCGAACTCCTCCGCGAATACCGCACCCGTCTCGTCGCCGACGTGGTGACCGGCAAGCTCGATGTGCGCGAGGCGGCGGCGCGGCTGCCCGACGAAGCGCCGCTCGACACCGCCGAGGACGACGCCGAGCTGGCCGATGAGGCCGAGGCCGCTGACGAGGAGGCCGCGGTATGACCGTCCCGGCGCAGCCCAAGCTGTACCACATCGTGCATGTGGACCGGCTGCGGTCCGTCCTGGCCGACGGGCAACTGTCGTGTGACCGCGAGGTGCTGCGTCGCGGCTCGCAGGGCGGCGAGTTGGGCACGACGATCGGCATGAGTGGCATCAAGCATCGGCGGTTGAATGAGTTGCGGCTTTCCAGCCATCCCGAGCTGTTTGTCGGTGACTGCGTTCCGTTCTACTTCTGCCCGCGCTCGGTGATGCTCTACCTGATCCATCAGGCCAATCACCCGGAACTGACCTACCGGGGCGGTCAGGAGCCGATTCTTCATCTGGAGGCGGACCTGCAAGCCGTAGTGCATTGGGCACAGCAGCAGGGCCTGCGGTGGGCGTTTACCCTGTCCAACGCCGGAGCCTATTACTTTGAGGACCGGTGCGATCTCGCTCAGCTTGGCGAGATCGACTGGGCCGCCGTGCAGGCCCGCGACTGGAAGAGCTTGAAGGAAGGCAAGCAGGCCGAGTTTCTGCTGGAGCGCGCCTTTCCGTGGCATCTGGTGGCGCGCATCGGCGTAAAGTCTAGCGAAACCCATGGCAAGGTCATGCACGCCTTGTCCGCTTCGCAGCATCGGCCATCGGTCGAGCTGCGGCCGGACTGGTACTACTGAGTGAGGGTTCGACCATGATCGAGCACACAAGCGGCGATATTCTGCGCAGCGACACTGAAGCCCTGGTCAACACGGTCAACTGTGTGGGCGTGATGGGGCGCGGCATCGCCCTGCAGTTCAAGCAGATCTTCCCCGCCAACTTCGAGGCCTACGCCGCCGCATGCAAGCGTCAGGAGGTGCAGCCAGGCCGCATGTTCGTATTCGACACCGGCCAACTGACACCGCCGCGCTACATCATCAACTTTCCCACCAAGCGGCATTGGCGCGGCAAGAGCCGCATGGAGGATATCGACGCCGGCCTGGTGGCACTGGTGGCGACCATCCGCGAGCGCGGCATCCGTTCCATCGCTATTCCACCGCTGGGCAGCGGCTTGGGCGGGCTGGACTGGGCGCAGGTGCGGCCGCGCATCGAGTCCGCGCTGGGTGAGCTCGAGGGTTTGCGCGTGATGGTGTTCGAGCCGGGTGGGGCGCCCGCTGCCGACACGATCAAGCATCAGCGCGACGTGCCGAAGATGACGCCTGGGCGTGCTGCGCTGGTGGAACTGCTGAACCGCTACCTGCGTGGGCTACTCGACCCTTTCGTGACGCTGCTGGAAGCCCACAAGCTGATGTATTTCATGCAGGAGGCGGGGCAGCCGCTGCGCTTGCGTTACAAGCAAGCTCCGTACGGGCCGTACGCCGAGAATCTTCGGCATGTGCTGCGCGAGATCGAGGGTTATCTGATTTCGGGCTACGCCGATGGCGGCGATGCCCCGGACAAGCAGTTGCAATTGGTGCCCGGCGCTGCGGAAGAGGCCGAGGCGTTCCTGTCCGCCGATTCCGATACGCGGGCGCGCTTCGAGCGCGTGGCCGAGTTGGTGCAGGGCTTCGAAACCCCGTTCGGGCTGGAACTGCTGGCGACGGTGCATTGGGTGATGACGCGGCAGGGCGCGGCCAGCCTGGATGCGGTGGTCGAGCACACCTACGCATGGAACGATCGCAAGCGGCAGTTCACGCCGCGCCAGATCGGCATTGCCGTGGACTGTCTGACGCGTAAGGGCTGGGTAACCGGGGATGCTCATGCGGGCGTGGGCCGCGAGTTCACTTGATGGGCACTTGATCGAACCTGCGGGAGCAAGCGTTTGACCACCGACACCAGCGAGAAGGGCCTTGAAACGCTGATCGTGCGGCACATGACCGGCACGGATGGTCTCGCCGCTGCGTCGAACAGGGTCGCCGAGCGGCCGCCGCCCTACGGCGGCACCGGCTACTCCGCCGGTGGCGCGCAGGACTACGACCGCGCCCACGCGCTCGACGTGCCGCAGCTCTTCGCCTTCCTCCGCGCCGGGCAGCCCGAGGCGTTCAAGAAGCTGGCGCTGGCCGACGCGAACGATCCGAAGGACATCAACCGCCTCAAGTTCCTCGCCCGCCTGTCGGCTGAGATCGGCAAGCGCGGCGTCATCGACGTGCTGCGCAAGGGCGTGGAGCACGGGCCGGTGCACTTCGACCTCTTCTACGGCACGCCGTCGCCGGGCAACGCCAGGGCCGAGAAGCTGCACGCAGAGAACCGCTTCTCGATCACGCGCCAGCTCGCCTACAGCATGGACGAGACGCGCCGCGCGCTCGACCTGTGCCTGTTCATCAACGGCCTGCCCATCGCCACCTTCGAGCTGAAGAACAGCCTGACCAAGCAGACCGTCGAGGACGCCGTCCAGCAGTACAAGCGCGACCGCGACCCGCGCGAGCGGCTGTTCGAGTTCGGCCGCTGCGTGGTGCACTTCGCGGTGGACGACAGCGAGGTGCGGATGTGCACCGAGCTGCGCGGCAAGGGCTCGTGGTTCCTGCCCTTCAACAAGGGCTACAACGACGGCGCGGGCAACCCGCCCAACCCGCACGGCCTCAAGACCGACTACCTGTGGAAAGAGGTGCTCACGCCGGCGGGGCTGACCAACATCCTCGAGAACTACGCGCAGGTCGTCGAGGAAAAGGACCCGCGCACCGGCAAGAAGAAGCGCAAGCAGGTGTGGCCGCGCTACCACCAGTTGAACCTCGTGCGGCAGGCGCTGGCCGATGTGCGCGCGCATGGCGCGGGCAAGCGCTACCTGATCCAGCACTCGGCGGGCAGCGGCAAGTCGAACTCCATCGCCTGGCTGGCGCACCAGCTCATCGGCCTCAAGCGCGACGGCATCGAACGGGAGGTCTTCGACTCGGTCATCGTGGTGACTGACCGGCGCATCCTCGATAGCCAGATCCAGGCGACCATCAAGCAGTTCATGCAGGTGGGCGCGACCGTGGGCCACGCCGAGCGCTCCGGCGACCTGCGCAAGTTCATCGAGGAGGGCAAGAAGATCATCGTCTCGACGGTGCAGAAGTTCCCCTTCATCCTCGACGAGATCGCGACCGAGGGCGGCAAGACCTTCGCCATCGTCATCGACGAGGCGCACTCCAGCCAGGGCGGCAAGACCTCGGCGGCCATGAGCCAGGCGCTCGGTGCGCCGGCGGAAGACGAAGATGGCCCCGACCCCGAGGACACGGTGAACGCCGCCCTCGAGAAGCGCATGGCGGCGCGCAAGATGCTGACCAACGCCAGCTACTTCGCCTTCACCGCCACGCCCAAGAACAAGACGCTGGAGATGTTCGGCGAGCCGCTGCCGCCCGACGCCGAGGGCAAGGTCAAGCACCGGCCGTTCCACAGCTACACCATGAAGCAGGCGGTCGAGGAGGGCTTCATCCTCGACGTGCTCAAGGCCTACACGCCGGTGGACAGCTACTACAAGCTGGTCAAGAAGACCGAGGACGACCCGGAGTTCGACACCAAGAGGGCGAAGAAGAAGCTGCGCCGCTACGTGGAGAGCCACGACCACGCGATCCGCCTCAAGGCCGAGATCATGGTGGACCACTTCCACGAGCAGGTGCTGGCCGCCGGCAAGATCGGCGGGCAGGCGCGGGCGATGGTGGTCACCAGCGGCATCGAGCGGGCCATCCAGTACTTTCACGCCTTCAAGGCGTACCTGGTGGAGCGCAAGAGCCCGTACCAGGCGATCGTCGCCTTCTCGGGCGAGCATGACTACGACGGCGCCAAGGTGAGCGAGGCGTCGCTCAACGGCTTTCCGAGCGGCGACATCGCCGGGAAGATCCAGACCGACCCCTACCGCTTCCTGATCTGCGCCGACAAGTTCCAGACCGGCTACGACGAGCCGCTGCTGCACACGATGTACGTGGACAAGCCGCTCTCGGGCATCAAGGCGGTGCAGACCCTGTCGCGGCTCAACCGCGCGCACCCGCAGAAGCACGACTGCTTCGTGCTCGACTTCCAGAACAACAGCGAGGCGATCACCTTCGCCTTCCAGGACTACTACCGCACCACGCTGCTCGCCGAAGAGACCGACCCCAACAAGCTGCACGACCTCAAGGGGGCGCTCGACGCCGCGCAGGTCTACTCCCCCGAGCAGGTGCAGCGGTTGGTGGCGCTGTTTCTGGACGACGCGGATCGCGACCAGCTCGACCCGATCCTCGATGCCTGCGTGGCGGTCTACGTGGACCGGCTCGACGAGGATGGCCAGGTGGACTTCAAGGGCAAGGCCAAGGTGTTCTGCCGCACCTACGCCTTCCTCTCGTCGGTGATCCCGTACAGCAACGCCGAGTGGGAGAAGCTCTCGATCTTCCTCGACCTGCTCACGCCCAAGCTGCCGGCGCCGAAGGAAGAGGACCTCGCCAAGGGCATCCTCGAGGCGATCGACATGGACAGCTACCGCGTCGAGAAGAAGGCGGCGATGAAGATCGCGCTGGCGGACCACGATGCGGAGATCGAGCCGGTGCCGACGGATGCAGGCGGGCGGAAGAGCGAGCCCGACCTGGATCGGCTGAGCAACATCCTGAAGTCATTCAACGAGCAGTTCGGGACACTGTTCACCGACACCGATCGAGTGGCCAAACGCATCCGCGAAGACATCGCGCCGAAGGTCGCCGCCGACATGGCCTACCGGAACGCGAAGGAGAACACGCCGCACACCGCGCGCATGGCGCACGACCAGGCGCTAGCCAAGGTGATGCAGCACCTGCTGAAGGACGACACGCAGGTCTACAAGCAGTTCGTGGAGAACGAGTCGTTCAAGCGGTTTGTCGGGGACATGGTGTATGCGATCACGAACCCATAGAGCGCGGGCTAACCACGGCGCGCCGACGACCGGCGCGCCGCCCCCCCCGGGGGCGGGGGGGGGGGCCGAAACCGAGAGATAGGGAAAACACGCACCGCGACGCCCCGCGACGCGCCTGGGAACCCGCCTGGGCGCCCAGCCGAACCGCCGCGGCCCGGCGCCGGCTCGGCGGCCACTACGGCTCGGGGCGCTTCCGGGGCGCAACTTTCGGGGACCGGTCACTCCCGGGGCGCGCCACCCCGGAGCGGCGCGCGGCGCACGTCCGCCAGCCAGCCACCCGGCGGCCCCCTGCGCACGACCGCGGGGGTAACAGTACAAAGCGGACAGCGCGGCGGCCGCGTTAGGCAAAAAAAAGACGGCCGACGCGGCGCCAGCCGGGGCCGCCGCCGGCCGCCGGGGCACGGGGGCGCCCCGGGGCCCCACCCCGGCGCCCGGGCGGGCCCGCCCGCGGCGCCGGGGCCCCCCCGGCCCGTAGTGGTATCCCACACAGAGAACTCCGCCGAAGTTCGCATCATCAGTGCCAGACCTGCCACCGCGCATGAGAAAAAAAGTATGAAGCCTGAAGACGTGCAAGACGAGTTGCGGCCAGAATACGACTTCGATTTTTCTAAGGCTGTGCGGGGCAAGTACTACAAACAATACATGGAAAGCTCTAATGTTGTCGTGCTTGAGCCGGATGTTGCTGCTGCTTTCCACAATGCCGACGCAGTAAATCAGGCACTAAGAGGGATGCTCAAATTCTCCGAACAAACATCTCGCCTAACATCGGGAAGAACGGCATCCGAGCCTTTTTCTCCTGAAGTAGAGAGAAAATGAGCCTAACGAATAAGGACAACACGTGTGAGCGAAGCGAACCACGAGTTGTCCTTATGGTTGGACGAGCCCGGCGGGTTGGCACGGAGCCTGTGAGAGGAAATATCTTTTTGCCGACCATTCCCCGGAGGCGATCTCGAAGATGGTGGTGGGAGAGAGGGTGGCTCAGCGACCGGAGCAGGGCTCCATCCGGACCATGTTGGCTGAAATTGCGTCAAACACGCCTGATTTTGAGCCGAGCACGCCCCTCGGGCGGGAATGGCCCGATGCGGGAGGTGAAGGGGGGCGGGTTACATCGCCGTCTCCAGGGTAACCGCCGCGGGTCTTGCTGCTGTTCCAGATGGGCGAGGAGGGGGAAGATCCCTGTGTGTCAACCTGCCTCCATACAGTCCCTGTTTGAAGTTACTGTAGATTTCAGGGTTCCGAAAGTAGGAGTCAGAGCGATGCCCAAACCCTTTTTGAAGGCAAGCGCGTGAAGCGCTGGGTGAACATCGAGCGGCCTGCTCTGCGCAAGCTGACACCACTGGACTGGTCGCTTGTTCTTGACGACTTGAAAGTCCCGCCCGGGAATGGACTCGAAGCATTGAAGGACGACCGGAAGGGGCAGCACAGCATCCGCATTAACAAGCAATGGCGAGTCTGCTTTGTTTGGACCCGGGATGGCGCTGCGAACGTTGAGATCGTCGACTACCACTGAAGGAAATAACTATGCGTACTGTGCCACCTGTCTCTCCGGGTGAAATGCTCGAAGAAGAATTCCTGAAGCCACTTGGGCTTACGAAGTATCGCCTGGCGAAGGACATCGGCGTTCCAGCGCAAAGGATCGGAGAAATCGTATCCGGCAAGCGTTCCGTGACAGCTGATACGGACCTCAGACTGTGCCGCTACTTCGGCCTGAGTGACGGCTGGTAGTTGCGAGGTCAAGCGGCCTACGACACAGCCATCGCCAAGGAAGCGCTGGCGGAAGAACTGGCCAGTATCCAAAGATGCTCACTCTTGGCCGCGTAACGGGTGCAGTCTAACCCCTCGCTTAGCTCGAACGTTATGCCGCATGAAGCCACAGCGCGGAGGTATCCGTGAATTTGACTCCGGATTCGAAGTCGTCGCCACGCAGTCCTGAACTGCCTGGAACCTGCAACGAAAGGTTTCTGGCAATCCGACAACTGACGCGTACGCTCGCCGTGCCCCTATCGGCGGAGGATTGCGCGATCCAGTCGATGCCGGATGCAAGCCCAGTAAAGTGGCATTTGGCGCACACGACGTGGTTTTTCGAGACCTTCGTGCTTGCACCGCATCAACCCGGCTACCGGCCTTTTGCGCTGCCCTATCGCGTTCTCTTCAATTCGTATTACAACACGGTCGGCGACCGACACCCTCGACCGGAGCGGGGAATGCTCTCGCGCCCGGGACTATTAGAGGTGCTCGCGTATCGCGATCATGTAGACGAGGCCATGCTCGAAATGTTTGCCGGAGAGCGATCGCTCCCCGAGGTCGACGCCTTGATCGAGCTCGGGCTGCACCATGAGCAGCAGCATCAGGAGCTCATCCTGACCGATGTGAAACATCTTTTCTCGCGCAATCCCCTGAAGCCCGCATATCAACAGCAATGGCTGCTTACTCCGATTCAGGCGTGCAAGCGGGGATGGATTTCCTTCGGCGCCGGAATCTACGAAATTGGACATGCCGGCGCCGGGTTCTGTTTCGACAACGAGGCGCCGCGCCACCGTGTCTGGCTCGATGCGTTCCAGATCGCTTCGCACCCGGTGACCCACGGTGATTTCATGGAGTTCATCGACGAAGGCGGCTACCGGCGGCCGGAACTGTGGCTCTCCGCGGGGTGGGACGCGGTGACCACCCATGGCTGGCAGGCGCCCCAGTATTGGGAGCGTCGAGAGGGTGTTGGTGCGCGTTCACGCTTCATGGAGAGGTGCCCGTGGACCCGCATACGCCCGTTTGCCATGTAAGTTTCTACGAGGCCGATGCCTTTGCGCGTTGGGCCAAGGAACGACTGCCGACCGAAGCCGAGTGGGAGGTGGCCGCGCGCTGCGCGTCGCTCGCCGGAAACTTCCTTGAGAGCGGCGCGTTGCACCCGCTTGCGCTGCGCGAGGCGCCGGCCGACGGGACGCCCGCGCAGGCGTTTGGCGACGTCTGGGAATGGACGCGCAGCGACTACGGACCATACCCCGGCTTCCGGTCTGCCGCCGGCGCTGTCGGTGAGTACAACGGCAAGTTCATGAGCGGCCAATACGTCCTGCGCGGCGGATCGTGCGCGACACCCTTAAACCATATCCGCGGAACCTACCGAAACTTCTTTCCGCCCGATGCTCGCTGGCAGTTCTCGGGTCTGCGCCTCGCGCGCGAGGCCGAATGATGTTCCGGTCATCCAGCGCGCTGAATAAAGGCAGTCGCGGCATAACACCTCCTCGGATGCCGACCTGCTACGCCTGATCCACCGCTTCCTCATGGCGGGCGTGGTGGTGGACGGCCAGCTCGCCGCCACGCCGACATGGGGGCCGGCAGGCTACCGGGAACGACGCAAGCGCGGGGTAACGGCGCGCTCGGCGTGGAACACCCGCCCGTCGGCGCAGGGACCGTGGCGTTGATCGAAGACCCCGCCCTGGCCTTGGCGTTACCCCTGCGCTACTTCGAGACCCTGGGCGTACCGCGCCTTGCCACCCGGTAAGCATTCAATTCATCGAACCGCCGGCTACGTGACCCGTTCGTCCGGTGGTGGGGGAGGGCGGGGCCGTGAGGCTTCTTCCTATCCCGATTGGGCCTCAGGTGCCGCAAACTGACAATTTTGCCGAGGTTGCATTCTGGTATCCGACTGGATACGCTTAGCCACATGAACACCTTTCACAGCTCAGATGAATTTGACGCTTGGCTTGCGGCATTGAAAGACAAGATAGGCCGTGCTCGCATCGCTCTTCGCATCCGCTCTGCCGAGCGACGCGCCATTGAGATGGCGCGGGCTTTGGATAAGGAGTAAACCATGGCCAAATTTTCCCCATTCGATGCTGCCGACTATCTCGACGATGAAGAAACCATCTCGGAATACATTACTGCTGCGCTTGAAGATTCCAACCCTGATGTGTTTCTAACCGCCGTGCGCGATGTAGCTCGCGCTCGTGGCATGGCGCAACTCGCCAAAGATGCAGGCCTTGGGCGCGAAAGCCTCTACAAAGCTCTTACGCCCGGCGCAAAGCCACGCTATGACACAATGCTCAAGCTACTTCGTGCTCTCGGTGTGAAACTCTCCGCTTCTCCCGTTCATTCATGAGTTGCTTGCCAGTACATGACGCGATGCCCAACCCATCATTCCACCGGGCGCTGCGCTCGCTTACCCCCGCCTTGGCGCCGGCTTGCGCCTGCGTCGCCCCCTGACTCTTGCTGGTCATGTATAATTTGACCTGTTGCATGGTGATCCGCTTGCCGGACATTCCCGCCCCTTTTCGTTGCGAAAATGCCCGCTACCTTAGCCTCCAAAAACGGCCAAGATAGTTGTCGTCAACCGGCCAAGATAATTGTCACCAAACAATCCTTAAAGGTTTTCTGCGGTTCTGAGGTTCCCCCGAAATTTAGTCTTCCAAGGGTGACGTAGACGGTCTGTCACACGGGAGACGATGATGCAGAAGATTCCGAAGCAAGCGTACACCGCCGAGTTCGAGAACAGGCGGTGAAGCAGGATCAGGACTGGCAAGCGCGTGGGCGCGGTCGCCAGGAGGGGTCTGGTCGAGCAGACCCTGCGCAACTGGGTGAAGGCGTTCGACGTCGTTACACTCAACGGCGCGGGCGCCGTGAAAGTGACGCCGGAGGGGATGGAGCTGTCGCGTCTGCGCGCGGAGAACGCGCGGCTCAAACGCGAGGTCGACATCTTAAAAAAAGCGACGGCGTACTTCGCGCGGGATGCGCTGTGAAGTACGCCTGGATTGATGCGCACCGCGACAGCTTCGCCCTGCACGAGCTGTGTGATGTCCTCGCCGTCCATGTCGGCGGCTACCGGCCTGGCCGGGTGGCGGCACAGCGGATCGCCGGGGCTGACGGATGCACCGTTGCTGGACCTGTTCAACCGCGCGGTCGTGGGCGGGTCGCTGCAGCCGCGCATCACGGCCGACCTGGTCACCGACGCGCTGATCATGGGTTGGTTTCGACGCCAGCTCAACCGCTTCAAGAACGAGCGGGTCTTCGGGGAGCACTTCGCCACCCGCGACGCCATGCAGGCCACCGCCTTCGCGTACATCGAGGGGTTCTACAACCGCACGCGTCGGCATTCCACCCCTCGGTTACCCTTCCCCGATGCAGTTTCTGAAGGACTGGATCAACCCTCGACAAGGAGAAAAGCAAGTCGCATGAACCCCTGTCCTTGGAAGACGAAAAACCGAGGGAACCTCAGACATAGGGAAAGAACTCACGATCGGCCCTGAGCATGTGCCGGGCCACCACGTCATGGGCCAGAAACTGGAACAACTCGCTGATACCCAGGGTCCCCGCCTGGAAGTGGCTGACCAGGACTCTGGCATTTTCGACCAAACCGCGATGGAGTGCGGCGTGGTCGGCGGCGCCGGGATAGCCCGCGGCGAGGAGGATGGCCTCCTCGTCGGCGAAATGCTGGACGACGTTCTGAATGAGGCCATCGACCAGGCTGGCGATCTCGTCCGCCGGTCGGGCGGAGAGGACGGTGGCGAGCAGGCCGTTGGCGTCGGCGAAGAGGCCGCGATGCTGGCGGTCAATGAGGGCCTGGCCGCATTCATAGGCCGGATGCCAGTTCAGTTGCACGAAGCCCGCCTCGACGTTCTCACCGAGGCCGCCGCGCTCGGGGCGCTCGGGGGCGGCCTCGACCCGGTTGCGCCCCGCGGTCTTGGCGCGATAGAGGGCGGCATCGGCCCGTTTGAACCAGGATTCCCAGGTCTCCCCGGGCAGGCACTCGGCCACGCCCAGGCTCGCCGTCAGGTGGCCGACTGGCGGGAATAGCGTCCCGGCGATGGTGGCGCGCAGCCGCTCCGCCATCAGGGCCGCGGAGGTCAGGGTGGCGTTGGGGGTCAGGACCACGAACTCCTCTCCGCCCCAGCGGGTCAGGGAATCCGTGACGCGCAGGCTGGAGCGCACCCGGGCCGCCAGGCCCGCCAGGACCTGATCGCCGCTGACGTGGCCATAGGTATCGTTGATTTTTTTGAAGAAATCGATATCGATGAACATGAGGCTCAAGGGATGGTTATGGCGCTTCAAGCGCTCCATCTCGTTGGCCACGGCCTCCTCCAGGCGCCGCCGGTTCCAGGCACCGGTCAGCTTGTCGGTACTGGCCAGGTTCTCCAGTTCCACGTAGGCCTGCTGCAACCGGCGGTGGTTCTGGCGCAGGTGCTCCAAGGCATGCCGGATGGTGATGTGGGTGTTGACCCGCGCACGCAAGACCTCCACCGGGTAGGGCTTGGTCACGAAGTCCACCGCCCCAGCCTCCAGCCCCCGCGCCTCCACTTCCGTGTCCTGATTGGCGGTGACGAAGATGACCGGAATGGCGGCGGTGACTGGGTCGGCCTTGAGGCGCCGGCAGACCTCCAGGCCGTCCAGATCCGGCAGTTGGTAGTCGAGCAGCAGCAGGTCCACCCCCTCGCGGGCCAGTTTCAGGGCCTCCATGCCCTGAGTGCTGAAGATGACGGTATAGCCCCGGGGGTCCAGGATCTCACCCAGCAGGGCGAGGCTGGTCGGGTCGTCGTCCACCACCAGTATCCGGGGGGCATCGAGGCGGGTCGCTTCGTCAAGCAGGCCGTCGGGGCTCAAGCCCTTGTCTTTCATGATGGCAATTTCTCCCATAATAGCGTCAGGGTGTCCAGGGCCCGAGCGTACTCGAATTGACTGATCTGTTCGAGCAGCGCATTTCGTAGGCTGGTGATCTCGGGGTTGCCCCAATCGCCGCCCAGGCGTTGTAACAGGGCCCCGGGCACCTTGCGGTGCTTATTGAGCCAGGCCTCGATCTCGGCCAGGTCCTGGCGGCGTGTGTCGGCGCCGCCGGGGCTGGCCGGCAGTGGCTCCGCAGGGTTGGCCAGTTCCGGGAGCCTGGGCGATGGCCGCCAGAACCTGACCCAGGGCCGGCTGGCGGTCCTGGGGGTCCAGATGGGCCGGCCACCAGTCCGGGGCCAGCGCCGCGGCCACCTCGTAACCCAGGAGCCGGGCCAGGTTATCGCTGACCCAGGTCAGGGGCCAATCCGGGGCGTCGAGCCGCCGGCTATAGAGGACGACCGGGCTGGCGGCCAGTACCATGGCGAGGCGGTCGGAGGTTGCCCCCAGTTGGGCGCGTTCCCGGGTCAGTTCCACTTGGGCCCAGGCCTTTTCCAGAGTCGCCGGGAGTTTGTGGAGTGAGCGGTGCCCTCACGCTCGCTGAGGTACCTGATGATGTTACCGCGGTGCAGTGCGGCTCAGGGTGTCCTCCAGGCGCTGGGCCGCAGCGCAGCGGGTGGTGGCCAGCACCGCGCGGATGCGGCTATTGTAGCGCTTGACCCTGCCGTTCCTGGAATTTCTGTCGCGGGGTCATGGCCTTGGCCAGACTGATATCCTTGAGGGTGGCCGCAACCCAGCCAGGTCGCGGCCCCGGGGCATCTTCTCCAGAAAACGTGACGGCGGCAAGAGAGACGCCGTTTGCGGTCATGGCCTAGCCACGCTGTTCCATCGGAACATAGTGGGCCTGGGTCCGACCCGTATAGACCTGACGCGGACGGGCGATGCGGCTGGTCGGGGCCTGATTCTGCTCCCACCAGTGGGCGATCCAGCCGGGCAGACGCCCGATGGAGAACATGACGGTGAACATGTTGGTGGGGATACCGATGGCGCGCAGGAGGATGCCGCTGTAGAAATCGACGTTGGGGTAGAGGTTGCGCTCGATGAAATAGGGGTCGGAGCGGGCGATCTCCTCCAGCCGGCGGGCGATGTCCAGAGCGGATCATTGCCACACAACTGCGGCACCAGTTCCTCCGCCACCTTCTGCAGCATCTGGGCACGCGGATCGAAATTCTTGTACACCCGATGACCGAAGCCCATCAACCGTACCTTGCTGTTTTTGTCCTTGGCGAGCCCGACGTACTCCTCCGGGGTCATGTTGCCCTTGTGGATCTGCTCCAGCATATCCAGCACCTCGACGTTGGCACCGCCATGGAGGGGTCCCCACAGGGCGCAGACCCCGGCGGCGCAGGAGGCAAAGAGGTTGGCGCCGCTGGAGCCCACTACTCGCACCGTCGAGGTCGAGCAGTTCTGCTCGTGGTCGGCGTGCAGGGTCAGGATCAAGTTCATGGCCTTGGTGACGATGTCCGGGCAGATATACTGGTGATAGGGCTGCGAAAACATCATGTGCAGGAAGTTGGGCACATAGCGCAGCGCCGGGTCCGGGTAGATGTAGGGGACGCCGCGGGAATGACGATAGGCGTAGGCGGCGATGGTGCGGATCTTGCTGATCAGGCGGGCGGTAGCGATGCGGAATTGGTGCTCGTCCTCCAGTTCGTGCAGTTCCGGATGGTAACAGGCCAGGGAGTTGATCATGGCCGAGAGGATGGCCATGGGCGGGGCGTTGTGCGGGAAGCCCTCGAACTGATTCTTCATGCCCTCGTCGAGGTAGGCGAAGCGCGTCAGGTCGGCGGAAAAGGCGTCATACTGCTTTTGGTCAGGCAGTTGGCCAAAGATCAGCAGTAGGGCCACCTCGATGAAGGTGGGACTGGCGGCGAATTCCTCGATGGGGATGCCCCGATAGCGCAGGATGCCCTGATCGCCGTCGATAAAGGTGATGGCGCTCTCGCAACTGCCGGTGTTGCCGTAGCCCGGATCGAGGGTGATGTGGCCGGTCTGGGCCCGGAGATTGGAGATGTCGATGGCGCGCTCGCCCTCGCTGCCCTCCACAACGGGGAAGCGGTAGCTTTTGCCGTCCAGGGTCAGGGTGGCGGGTTCCAGGATGCGGGTCGGGTTGGCTTGCTGGGTCGTTATCATTATGGTGGACTCCTTGGCGTGGGATGGTGGCGGAGTTGGGGGCTTAAGGGCACCAAATGGGTGCGAACGGGTGGCCTGAGGGCCGAATGGCTTTTCGGCCCCCCCGTGGACACTCAAGTGTAAGCATACCAACCTCCCGCCGGTCACGGGGTGTCCGTCATCGTCAAGGGCCAAGTTTTTGCCGCGCGGGTGGGGTTGGCGGCCGCGCGGGCGTCCCGTTCCGGCGGTCGTGGCGCCGCTGGGTGAAATCTATCCGGGTCCAGGCTTGACTTGAGGTTGCGGCGTGCTAAGTAAGCCCCCGGATTTTCGGGCCCTCTGGCGAGTGGGATCACCTGAATTCCAGGCCGCCTTGTGTTCTACGTCAAGGCTCCTTTTGGCCCTGTTTCCGCAACCCCAGGCCGTGACGCTCAAGGCGGCGGATGGTGCCAACCTGGAGGCCCTTGCCAGGGCCGCGCACCAGTTCAAGGCAGCGCGGCAACCCTCGGCGCCCTCCGGCTTGGACGCCTGGCCGAGTCGATCGAAGCCGCGGCGCGGGCCAGCGACTCCGCCGCGGCCGGTGCCGCCATGGCCGACTTTCGCGGGCTGGCCCAGGCCTCCCGGACGGCCTTGGGGTAAATCCGTAACGCGGGATTGGGTGCCACCCACTAGTGCGCCACCCCTGATCAGCCTTCGTCAAGACCAGACCGCGATACCTGTCATGGCCATAGGCAAGGCCCAGGACATCCGCGCCCCACGGGATGTCGCCTGAAGGATACGGGATCATGTTCAGGCTTAATCATCCCACACCGCTAGGAGGCCGATGCGCGCTTTCCGCTCCATCTCGCCATGAGTCGCATCGATGTGGGCGGCAGTCAAGTGTTCAAGGCCGTGGTGCGGGATCTCACCGAGACGCACGCCAGATGCAGGCCCTGCAGCGGGCGCGTGACGAGGCCCTTGCGGCGGACCGGGCCAAGAGCGAGTTTCTGGCGATGATGAGCCACGAGATCCGCACCCCGATGAATGATGTCCTGGGCATGCTGGAACTGTTGCGGGACAGTTCCCTGACCAGCCACCAGCTTGATCTCATTCGACGCGGGGCGGGCCTTCGACTTGGCGATCCTAGATATGCAGATGCCCGAGATGGATGGGATCGAGCTGGCGCAACGGATCAAGGGCGATGCCGGGTTGGGCGCCATCCGACTGATCATGCTGAGTTCGCTGGGATATCCGGGAGCTGAGGCGCGCCGTTCGGGCATCGAGGTGAAACTTCTCAAGCCGGTGCGCGAACGCTGGCTGCATGACGCCGCCGTCCAGGTCCAGGTCCTGGGCATGGTGAGGTCGGAGGCTAGGACCGCGACCCTCGTCCCCGCAAAACGCGCAAACCGTCCCTTTAACGCCCAGGTCCTGGTCGCCGAGGACAGCATGGTGAACCAGAAGGTGGTGACCCTGAACTGGCTAATGGGCCTTACGACCTGATCCTGATGGATGTCCAGATGCCCGTGCTCAGTGGTCACGAGGCCACGCGGCTACTGCGTGCCGAGGAATTGGCGCGGGGCAATGGCGAGCATATTCCGGTCATCGCCATGACGGCGGGCCTCGCCGCCCATGACCAGTCGGCCTGTCTCGCCTCGGGCATGTTAGCCCGGAGGTCGGGTTAGGCTGCGCTAACCTGACCTCCGGATCTACCGGTTAGTTTTGAGCCCTGACTCAGGGACAGGCCTTCTTGTCGCCTGGGACCTTGCCGGTCAACTGCAGGAAGGTATCGAAAGGCCCCATGACGCCCATGGCCTCCATCTTGGGTCCCTTGAACTGGAGTTTACCCGTCGCCATGGCGCCCATGGCCCCGCAGCCGAAGCTACCTGCGCCCATGCAAGCCCAGTCCTCGTCCGTGGCGTTCATCACATAATCGATATCGGCCTTGAGGCTCGTGGATTTCACCTTGCCGCCATAGGTGCAGAGGGCCTTGCCATCCTTATCGCTGATCTGCAGTTCCACGCGGCTGGCGTCGCCGCACTTAGTGCGATAGAGCTGAATGACCTTGTAGCCGCGACCGGCGTTATTGGCCGCCCAGGCTGAGCCGGCCAGCCCCTTGGTGAGTTCGGGGGCCTTGTTCCAGGCCTCGCAGGCCGCGGTGGCCCAGTCGGCATCCATGAAGGTAGCGGCTTGAGCTTGGGCCGAGAGGCCCAGGGCCAGTAAGGGTAGGGTGAGCGTGGCGTAACGGATCATGCGGTCGTCCTCTTGGGAGTGGTGGGCGGACCCGGTTGGTCGCCCCTTCTTGTTGGGATTGTTATGATAAGGTTGGCTATGCTAGTGGTCCCCTGGCTCTTTATGCAACTCCCGCGCGGGTGATAACCACCCTCGGCGGTGGCGGAAGGGGCCGGGCGGCAGCGGGTGGGGCGGGCGGGGGACGCCGTGAATACATCCCTGTAGGCTTGGCGACAGCATCCCTGCTGTCGACACCCCCGCCCACCCCACCCGCTGCCGCCCGGCCTGGGAAACTCAAATCTCAGCTACTGCCGTTGGTTTTGTCATCTTTTTAAAGGAGTCAGGGCGCATGAGGCTCCCGGGTCACGGGGTAACCAGGGGTGGGTCGTTAGCCGCCTCATGATCGACGGCCGCGCCCTGGTCGTACGGGTTGGGGGGGTCATAGCGGCCACCGTGGCGCTGGCGATCGCGCTGGCCTTGCTGCTGGCCTTTCTGAAATTTGATCAGCGCCTGCTGGACGTCACGGTGGCCCGGCTGGGGCTAGTGGCCGAGGAGGTGCGTCGTCAGAGCGAGACGGGGCTGGCCCTGGGTCTGGAGTTGGCGGAACTGGAGGATTTGAGCAGGGTTTTGCCCCGCGCCGCCAGCACGCGCGATGTCTTGCACATCGACATTCTGGATGACCAGGGCGCGGTGCTGTTTTCCTCCACCGCCGATCGCATCGGCTCTAGGGCCGATCTGGCGGGGCTGACTGCCGAGGCCGGTGGTCGGCTTGGCCATCGGATCCAGGACCGCGAATTGCTGCTCACCGCCCGGCTGGGCAATGGCTTTGATCCGGTGGTGGGCAAGGTGGCGGTGTACGCGGATCTGACCGCGCAGCACCAGGCCCTGGAACAGGTGCGACGCGAACTTCTGTCATCCGCCGGGCCCGTGATGGTCGTCGCCCTGCTTCTGACCCTCCTGGCGGTGTTCCTGACCCTGCGGCTGTCTGGAAGGGCTGATGGCGGGCCCGACCTCAAACATCAAGATCACGGCGGGCCCCTTAAGCCGGGCGAGGGGCGGCTGAGGTTGCGCCTGGCGCGCGAAAAGACGGGAAATCAAACCTAAAATGCTTGTGCCAACAGGGAACCCGGCCAGAAATCGCGATCCGATACGGACGCTGGTATTTCGCCTGACGGCGATCGCGGTGGCGGTGCTGCTCGTCCTGTCCCTGCTGGCGTCCTGGCTGGCGTTGCACAGTTTCGAAGGGGTGCTGTATCCCGAACTGCGGCTGAAGGCGGCGGGGGTGGCCGAGATCCTGTCCCGACAAATCAATCGGGCGCTGGATTACGACATACCGCTCCAGAAATTGCCAGGGTTGGCCGAGGCCCTGGAGCGAGAGACGCGGGTTCATGCCGATATCGCCTCCTCCCGGGTGGAGGATCTTCAGGGTCAGGTCCTGGCGGCCTATGGAACCCCGTCCAGCCGCTTGGCTGGGCCGGGCGGCGGGATGGCCACCGCGGACTATGAAATCGTCGAACCCCTGATCGGTCATGGCCTGACCCAGGCGTACCTGCGGTTATCGCTGGATCCCGATTGGCTGACCCGGGCCTCCTTCGATCTGATGCTGGAGGTGGCCTCCGTGATCCTGGTCTCGGTGCTGGTGACCTTCGAGGTGCTGTTGCTGGTCGTCAATCTGTCCATGGCCAGGGTCAAGAGCCGGAATCCCGGGAAACCAGGGGTGGCCTCGCCTAGGCCGCCGGTCAACCTGGTCTTCCTGCGCCTGCCGGTTTTCCTGTTTTGCCTGTCGGAAGAACTGTCGCGGCCCTTCATGCCGACCTATGCCCAGCACCTGGCCCCCACCGCCCCCTGGCTGCCCGTCGATCTGGCGGTCAGCCTGCCTATTACCCTCTTCATGCTGGTCTGGGCCCTGTCCCAGCCCACGGGGGCGCGATTTTCCGGACGGGTGGGGCGCCGGTCCGCCTTTATCGTAGCGGCGGGGCTCTCGGCGCTGGGGCTGACCATGACCGCCCTGACCGACCATCTGCTGACCTTTCTGCTCTGGCGCTGCGTGACGGCCCTGGGTTATGGCCTGGCCTTGATTACCGCCCAGGGGGTGGTCGTTGACCATACGACGGGGAACAATCGCGCTAGCGGACTGGCGCTCTTTATCGGCGCCCTCCTGGCCGCCGGGGTATGCGGCCCGGTTGCCGGTGGCATCATCGCCGATCAGGCCGGCGCCTCCGCCACCCTCTTGGTGGGGGCCTGCGCGGCGCTGGCCGCCGCCGTCGCCTTGGTCCTGCTCTTAGGACGCGACCTGCGACTCGCGGCGGAGGGGTTTTCCGCCCCCCACGCCGGGAGTCATGCCAAACGCCCCGCGATTGCCAAACTGGCAGGCGATACGCGCTTCGCCGCCCTCATGACCCTGTCCGCCATTCCGGCCAAGATTGCGGCCACGAGCGTGCTATTCTTCCTAACCCCACTCCTGCTGGCGGAAAGCGGGGCGGGCAAGGCGGAGATAGGCCGGGTCCAGATGCTGTATTTCCTGGCCTTCATCATCATTTCGCCCCTGGCCGCTACCCTCTCCGACCGTTGGCAGGTCCGACGCGGTTTCATTATCGTGGGTGGCCTGGCGACCCTGGCCGGGCTAGCCCCCATGGCCCTGTTGGACCAGGGGTGGAGCGCCGCCCTGGCCCTGGCCCTGTTCGGTGTCGCCCAGGCCCTGATCAGCGCGCCCCAACTGACCCTGGTGACCCAAATCTCCTCCCGGGTGCGGGTGGCGGAGATCACGGCCATTGGCTGGTTTCGCATGTTGGAGCGTCTGGGTGGCGCCTTGGGGCCCCTCTTGGCGGTGGCGCTGGCGGCGGCCTGGTCTTACCATGCGGCGGTTCTGGGGATGGGTTTGCTCTGTGGCGTTAGCGCCTTATTATTCGGGTTGCTTTATCGCGGGGCCCCGCCTGCGACCGCCCGACCGGAGATGCGTTCATGATGTTTCTTTCCCGTCGACAGTGGCTGCGATGGAGCGGTGCGGCCGGCGTGACGCTGCTGACGGGCGGTTTGCCGGTCCTGGCCGCCACCCCCGAGCGCACCTTCCGCATTCACATGGTGCTTGGCCGCGGGGAAGGGGCCAACGAGGCAGGTTTCAAGGACTACCTCGCCCGGCGCGGGCTGCGGGCCGAATACACCATCCATGACGCGGGCGGTGATCCCGAGCGGATCGCCGCCATCCTCGAGGAGCTGCGGTACGCCCGCCCCGATCTGATTTACACCTGGGGTACCCCCCAGACCCGCGGCGTGGTCGGGGCCTGGGACGATCCGGAGCCAGAACGTTATATCCGCGATATACCCGTCCTCTTCACCTATGTCGCCGCGCCCCTCGACGCCAGGATAGTGCCTAATCTGGAGCGGCCGGGGGGCAATGTCAGCGGTACCGTCCACATAGCCCCGATCGTTGCTCAGGTGAACACGATTCTGGCTTATCGCTCCATCAAGCGCCTGGGGGTGGTCTTTAATCCCGCGGAGCGCAATTCCTTCCTGGCGGTCGAGGGGCTGCGCCAGGAGTGGGGCAAGCGCGGCCTGGCGCTGATCGAGCAGCCGGTGCCGCTGACCGAGGGTAAACCCGACCCGGCGGACATCCCCCCCATGATCAGCCGCTGTCGGGACCAGGGGGCGGAAATGCTCTACATCGGCCCCGACACCTTTATCGCCACGACCCATCGCAAGCTCGTAGCCGATACGGCGCTGGCGCTGCGTCTGCCCAGCTTTTCCGTCACCGAACTGATCGTCCGTTCGGACCAGGGGCTCTTTGCCCTCTCCAGTTCCGCTTATGGCATCGGGCGGCTGACCGGGGTCAAGGCGGTGCAGATTCTTCTGGAGGGGCGGTCCCCCGGCGATCTCCCGGTGGAGACGCTCCGGCGGTTCTCGGTGGTGATCAATATGGCCACGGCCAAGGCCCTGTCCTTCTACCCGCCTCTGAGCCTGTTGAATTTCGCCGAGGTGGTAGGGGTATGAACTGGCAACCGCACCAAGACGCGCTCGCCCGGCTGGCGGCCCTTCTGCCGGCGGGGGTGAGCGGGCGCCTGCTCTGCGCCGCCGACGCCGACACCTTGGCCGGGCTGCGTTTTGAAGTGGTCAGTCGGCAACTTGCGGATCCCAATTGCTATCGGCTGGAGGCGGAAAGCCCCGATTTCCCGGCGAGCCATCTGGGGCAGGCGGGTCCGGGGGAAAAGGGTGTCATCGCCGGCTTGTTTGACACCACCGGGGTGCTGATCGGCTATGCCGCCTTGACCCTACCAGGACCGGGGGAGCCCAGCCGCGCCGACCTGCTGAACCTGCCGTCGGCACAGAGGTCTCTGGTCGCCTATCTCGCCTCGGCCATGGTGCGGGCCGATTGGCAAAAGCATGGCCTGCATCACGCCCTGGTGGAGTGGCGGCTGATATTGGCCGGCGCGCTGGGGCGGCGACATGCGGTGTCCGCCGTTTGGCCGGGCAACCATCAAAGCTGGGGGCATCTGGTGGCCCATGGACTGCGCGGCAAAAAACTGGCGCGGGTGGAGAAGGGACTGCTGCGCCTGGTGGTCCATCGCGACCTGTTGGCGCCCCCGCCCCTGCCTGACCCCTTGTCCCTCCGGCTGATTCCCCTGGCCCTGCTGGCGGACCAGATGGTCCTGTTCGACGAGGGTTACTGGCTATGGCGCCGGCTCCGGCCGCCGGATCATATCCTGGCCGAGTTGGCCCGGCCTTTGCCGGAGGAGGGTCAGACCTGATGCCAGCCCTGGGGATTACCGCCCGCTTTATCATCGCCCTGGTCGGCACCGTCCTGTTCGCCTGGCTGGCGGCCATTGGTTTCTGGACCCACGATCACACGGAGCGCCGCGATGCCGCCCTCGAGGCCCATGCGCACCTGGTACTGCAGGACCTGACCTCGGCCCTGGAGACGCGGTTGAGCCTGGGTCTGCCCCTGGCCCAACTGCCGGAGGTGGACCGCCTCCTGGAGGAGGCGCGCCGAAAAATTACCGGCTTGCGCGCGGTGGCGGTGCTGGATGACCAGGGGCGGGTGCTGTTTTCCACCAACCCGGTGGAAATTGGCGAACGACTCCTGGATAAGACGGGGCTGGGGGCGGGCGCTGGCCGGCGGGTCGATGGCGATGATGAAATTTTCTGGCTGCCGGTGACCAATGATTACGGCACCATCGCGGGCATCTCCCTGGTTCGGCTGTCCGCTGGCTCCTCCCGCGAGGGGGGGGTTGACTTCGCCCTGTCCCTCATTGTGCGGGCGGCCCCCACGCTGGGGATCCTGGGCCTCCTGGCGGTGGGGCTGGGTTATGGGCTGGCCCAACGCCTGAATCGCCGGCTGGCTTTGACCTCGGCGGCGCTGGCGGGGCTGGGGCGGAACCCGGAAGAGGGGGTGGCGGCCATCGGGGTGGGCGGCGGCCTGGGTTTGCCGCTGGCCGATTTTGCCACCGCCACGGCGGACCGTCATCACCGGATGGCGGAGGTTGAGGAAGAATTGGTGCGACTTGATGAAATGGCGTGAATCGGGCGGGTGGTCATCGTGAAGGCCCCGGTTAAGCCCTTGGCCCCCCGTGTCAATCCGGGCGCGGCCCGTCTCCTGCCCTTCCTGGCGGTGTTGCTGGCCCTGATGGTGCTGGTCGTGGTTTCGCTCCTGGGCTTCGGTGAAACCCGGGAGACCCTGACCAGGGTACGTGTCGCGGGAGCCACCGCCGCCGCCCGCTCCATCGCCACGGATCTCGACCGCGCCATCGGTTATGGCGTGCCCCTGACCGAATTGCCCGGGGTGGAGCCCTATCTGGAAACGCGGCTGGAGAGCCTGTCCGAGCTGCGGTTTTTCGTGGTCACCGGGTCCGATGGCCGGCGGCTCTATCACTCCGGCATCGGCGCCAGCCAGGTGGATGACCTGCTGCCAAAGGTGGCGCCCGCGTTACTGGCAGACGGATCGGCCGAAGAGGGCCTGGCCCGGCTGGACATCGAACCCTTCGCCCTGGTGCGGGTACCCCTGGTGGCGGAGAGCGGCGCCGTCTGGGCGGCGGTGGAGCCGGGAGAGATCACCCGCAACCTGACTCATAAAATTCTGGCGGCCTGGCCCTTCTGGGTGGGTTGTCTGCTGTTGGCCCTGGCCTGGGCAGCGGTGGCGGCCCGGGGCGGTGTTTTGGAGCCCCTGGCCCGGCTGGCGGCGGCCATGCGCGCCGCGGGCGAGGGCCGTTTTGATCGACTCCTGGTGCGTCGCGCCCGCGATGGGGTGGGCCAATGCCTCATGGCCTTCAATGCCATCGTCGCCGGTCTCCATGCCCGGCGGCTGGGGGTTATCGCGCAGGCCGAGGACGTGCGCCACGCGGTATTCGATCCCGAGGTGGCGGCTGCGGCGGCGGTGGCCCAGGACGCCGTCCTGGCGGATCTGGGCGAGGGGCTGGCGACCGCGCCGGCGCGGTTCCGTGATCCACGCTCCAGCGATGCCGATCTCTTCGCCTTGACCCTGGCCGCGGCGGGGTTGATGACCATCACCGACGGGCTGGTGGGGGGGCTGCCCCCGCAGCCGATCATGATCGTGGTGGCCGGGACCTTGCTGGTCGGGCTGGCCCTGGGCTGGATCCTGGGTTGGCGGCGCTGGCTGGCGGTAACCGTGGCGGCCCTCTTTCTGGCCGTCCTCCTGATCAATGGCTTCTCGGTGCCGGAAGGCCTGGCGGTGCTCGCCATGGATGGGGTCTCGGGCGTGGTGGTGGGTCTGGCCTGGGGCGTGGCCTGGCAGCAACGCCGCGCGTCCAGGGTCACCGGAGGCCTGGGGGGCGGTATCTGGGTCCTGATGGCGGGCTCCCTGGCGGGGGTGGCCCTGGCCTGGGGCCTCCTCGGCGATCTCCTCACCATTAGTGTCGGCGCCGTCCTGCTGGCGATGATTTCATTAGCGGGAGCCCTGACCGCTCCAGGGCGAAGAGAATGAAGATGCCACCATGCTGCTGAGAACCCGCATCATTGTCTTTGTCCTGCTGGTGGTTTCCGCGGTCGCCGGGCTGGTTTTTACGGTGGGCTCCCTGCGGGAGGAGGAACTGGGTCGCCGGATCACCGAGCTGCGGTTGCAGCAATTGGAACAGGCCTGGAACTTTGCCTTAATGGGCACCGCCGACGACGTCGCGGAGCGACTCGTCAGCCAGGCGGCCTTGTCCGAAACCCGGTTAATCGACGCCATTCAACACGGCGATCAGCAGGGGCTGGCCCGCTTGGCCGAGACCACCTTCATGGATGAGGCCTTTCTGCGCGTCGATATTCTGGGCGAGGGCGGCCAATTGCTGTGGGCGAGTGGGGATGGGATGGAACATCCGCCGCTCCTGGGGGCTGGCCGGCTGGCGGAGATGCGTCAGAAGGGTCGTACCCTCAGTGGTGCCCGGGCCCTGCAGGATGGCGGTTTGGGGGTGGTCGGGGCCGTCTCGGTCGTGGAACCGGAAACCGATCGCCTGGTGGGCGGGCTCGCAGCCGCCATTCGCCTGACCAAGGTGCTGGAAGTCTTTCAACAGGGGACCGGGGGCCGACTCTTTGTCAGTGATGCCGCGGGCCGACTGGTTTTCGGCAAGGACGATGGTTTGTGGCGGCGGGCGCGGGATGCCTCGGCCCCCGGCCGGCGGGGCCTGACCCTGATCAATTACGACGACCGATATCAGGAGGTGGCGCTGTTGCCCATCGCCGATCTGATGGGGGGGCGCCTGGCGACGCTGTTGCTGGTGCGTGACGTGACCGAGGCGGTGGCAAGCCGGATGCTCTGGGACCGGGTCCTGGGCGGGGTGATCGCCATCGTCTTCATCGCCGCCATGCTGTTGCTGTTCTTTTATCTGCGGCGCAATTTCGCAGTGCTGAATGACGCAGTGGCGGCGCTGCACGATTTGTCGCGCGGCCAGCGGGGCGGCTATGTCGAACTGCCCCATGGGTCCGACGAGATCGGTCGCATTGCCGAGGCGGTCGAGGCCTTTGGCCAGGCGGTGGGCGAAGTGGCGCGGGTGGGCGTCCAGCGCGAACGCCGCCAGCATCGGCAGCAGCGCTTTATCCGTCGCCAGATGGAGCAGTTGGCCGCGACGCTGCAGGATGAGGCCCGTAGCGAGTTGCTGAATGAACTAAGACAGATGGAGACGGCGGCCAGCGATCCCCAATCGGCCCAGTCCAAGGGGGTGGGTGACGAACTGGGCCTGATTGCCCTGGGATTTTCGCGGTTGGCCACCAAGGTCAGCGTGCAGCAGGTTCAGTTGATCCAACTGGTCCGCGACCTCCGGGAGTCGCTGGAGGACAAGCGCAAGCTCATCAGCCTGCAGCAGGAATTGGCCATCGCGGCCACCATGCAGTTGTCCATCCTCCCCCGCCATTTTCCGGTATTGCCGATGCTGGACATGATTGCCAGCATGGACCCGGCCAAGGAAGTGGGCGGCGACTTCTACGATGTCTTCGAGGTGCGGGAGGGCGTTCTGGGGGTGGTGGTGGCGGACGTGTCGGGCAAGGGTATTCCCGCCGCCTTCTTCATGCTCATTAGCCGCACCATGTTACGCACCGTCGCCGTGGGGGGCGAGGGTCCCGCGGAGACCCTGTCGCGCCTGAACGACCTGCTGGCGGCGGAAAATGAACAGACCATGTTCGTCACGGTGTTTTACGCCGAAATCGAACTGGCGACGGGGGTGATCACCTATTGCAGCGGGGGGCATAATCCGCCCTACGTGGTGCGGGCCGGGGGGAGGGTGGAAATGGTGGACCCCACGGTGGGCCTGGCGCTGGCGGCCTTCCCCGATATGCCCTTTGGTGAGAAGACCCTGACCCTGAGCCGCGGAGATACCCTCTTTATGTACACGGATGGGGTTAACGAGGCCTTCGCCCTGGATGACACCATGTATGGGGTCGAGCGCCTGCAACAGGCCCTGGTCGCCGGTGGGCCACCTGCCTCGGCTCCGGAGGCCTTGGACCGGGTGATGTCCGATCTCAAGGTCTTTACCCGCGGGGCGGCACAATCCGACGACATCACTGGCATGGTGGTGCATTGGAAAGGGTGAACCCATTGCCGGCCGGCCTGGCTTGAGACCACCCAGACCAGGCGGACTTCGACAAGGGCGGACACGGGATTTTGGGACATGAGGGCGGCCGAGGCCAGGATGAATCGGGTTGGGGATCACCCGGTCGGGATAACTGCGCGGACCATGACGAACATCATCCTGCTTGAGGACGGTCGCGAGCTGCGCGAGGAGGTGGCGGGGTTTCTGCGCGGCCAGGGGCATGAGGTGCGGGAGGCCGGAAGCAAACGGGAGTTTCGTACCCTCCAGGCCGAGCAGCCCTGCGAGATCGCCATCCTGGATCGCCGCCTGCCCGACGGCGATGGCATGAACCTGATCGCCGAGGGGCACGCGGCGGCCTGGCGCTGCGGCTTCATCCTCGTCACGGCGCGCGATGCCTTCCGGAATCGTATCAAGGGCTATGAGGTCGGGGCCGATCACTATCCAGCCCCGTGGCCAGGGCCAGGTGGAAGAGGGGCTGACGGTAATCAACCTCCCGCTCCGCCCAGGGCCAGGCCTGACCCGAGCGGCGTCCCACGAAGCCGCCGGGCGCCATGCCGTCATGTCTCCCCCGGTCCTCTCACCCGGGGACGACCACCAGGATAGCGGCCCTCAATGGGCCCGCATCCGCGCCATCCGCTCCAGGTCCTGGGCCTCGAAGTCCATGCCAAAGCTTTCGCCGGGGTTGAGGCTGATGGCGAAGCCGATGCCGAGCTTCTCCAGGATCCAGGTGAAGTCCACGACCAGGCCACCGCCGTAGCCGGGATAGTCGCCCACAAAGTGCTTGGCCCGCTCGGGGCTGGTAAAGAGCACCAGCACCTCGCCCGTATCGGTCTGGATCTTGAGAGGCAGGGCGGCTCCGCGATCCGTCTGGAGGCCGCCAATTTGATGGCGCTCGTAGATGGGCATGAAGACCTCGGAGCCCAGCAGGGTGGCGATGAAGTCCTCGGCGGGTAACAGGCCCTCCTGGGCGGCGATGAGCTGGCGTTCCAGGTCGTTCTGAGGGGAGAAGAGGGACATGAAGAGGGCTTCCTGGGCCTGGGAGTAGTCGGGCAAAACTGGGGTCATCCGCCCTGTCTTCAAGCCATTCCAGGAGAGTTTCGGGCTGCAATTGCGATACTCAGCCTGGGGTGATATGGTCCTTTCCCCGGAAGCCTGGGTCAGATTGACTCCTCGGGGGCACGGGCGCGGCCGTCATCCAGGGTTCCTAATGCGGCGAGGGGGAGGATCGGAAGTGACGGCGGCGACATTAGCCATTGATTACGAGCGACTGTTCAAACTTCGGCTGGCGGTCGCCCGCCATGGGGAGATGGACGCGGCGGGCTGGTGGAACACCCGGGGCATCCTGGGCCGCCATGGGGCTCTGGCGCTCAAGCGCGGCTTTCCCTTGACGCATCCCTTTGCCCAGGCCCGGATTGCCTTTGCCGTCGCGCGCAGCCGGTGCCACGCGCTGTTTGACCCACCGGGGTGCATGACCCTCTGGAACCTCCCCGCGGCGGTTGAGGATCGTTTCGAGGAACATTGGCGGGACTGGCTGGACCAGGGCGAGCGGTGGCGGCCCTGGTTCGAGGCGCTGGCGGCCGCGGGTCGGCAAGAGCTGCTCGCGGAACTTGCCGAGTGGGACCTCGTCGATGCCGACCAGGTCGCGGCGGTCAACAAACTGCGCCGTTCCGCCGAGGGACGGTCCGTCCCCCTGTCGGGAACCTTCCAGCCCAACGATGAAATCATCACGCTGCTGGCGGCCGGCTTCGCCAGGAGCGAGCGCGGTAGCCCGGCGATCCCCTACGCGCGGCTTGAGGACTGAGCATGGAGGGTCGCCTCAAGGTTGCCTCCTGCCAGGCGATCAAGGGATCTCTGATCGAGGAGACCTATGCGGTCTTCCGCGGTTGGGACTACCTCTGTTCGAAGACCGAGAATCTCCAGCGCGCCCGCGCGGAGAACTCGATCGGCGCCGGGAGCGCCGCCTGGGCACGGAATGTCTCCTGGGCAATCAGCCGCCGCTTTGACCCCGCGGGTCGCGACCGCCCCCTCGTGGAGCTTGCCAAATCGGGTTGTGACCGGGAGGTTTGGACACCCCTGCTCCTCTACCACCTGACCCGCAACGAGTTCCTCGTCCGCGATTTCCTCGTCAATTGGCTCTACCCTCGGTTCATCGCCGGCACTTACCGGCTGCGCGCCGAGGAGGTCCTCCCCTATCTGCGCACCTGGTCCGCCGGCCACTGGAGCGAGGCCACGACCCAGCGGGTGGCTTCCGGCCTTTTGCGGCTCGCCGTCGATTTCGGCCTCCTCACGGGCACCCAGTCCCGGGAGTTTGCCTCCTACCCGCTACCGGAACACAGCTTTCTCTACCTGCTGCACGCCATGACGGACCGCGAGGCGAACGCCCGGCGCCTCATCGACGCCGAGGACTGGCGCCTGTACCTGATGGACGCCGCCGATGTGGAGCGCGAGCTGCTGCGCCTGCACCAGTTCCGCAAGCTGCACTACGAGGTCGCCGGCAGCCTCGCCCAACTCAAGCTGCCGTCGGCCTCCGCGGCCGATTACGTGAAGGAGATGTGCTGATGTCCGATTGGCGGGAGCGTCTCACCCAGCAGCTCGAACCGGTGCTGAGACAACCGGACCCCCGGCAGCAGCTCAGCGCCTACCACGACATGCCCTATGCCATCTTCCGCTATCCGCCGGAGGAGGAATTTGGCGTCCGCCAGCAGGTCTCGCTGTTGCGCACCCGGCTGGAACAGTTGGGCAAACGGGTCACGGTCATCTCCCTGGCTGAATGCCTCGACGTGGCCCTGGCCGCGGAAGGCATGGGACCCGAGGCCCTCATCGACGCCGAGCAAGCGGTGGGCCTGGAGGTCACGGTCGACACCATCTTCCAGATCCTGAGCGAGTACCAACCCCTGGACGCGCTGGTCGCCCGCCGCATCCCCCGTGACGCCGACCCCCGGCGCGACCTGGTGTTCATCCTGCGCGCTGGCGCGCTCTTTCCCATGTACCGCACCTCTGCCCTGCTGGAACAACTCAAGGGCAAGGTCCAGGTCCCCGCCGTTCTCTTCTACCCGGGCGACTTGGACGGCGCCGCGGGGCTGCGGTTCATGGGCGTGCTGGACGCGGAGCATAATTACCGGCCGAAGATTTTTTAGGGTTCCCCGATGACCATCAAGCAGCTGTTCGCCAATGACATCGACCGCCGCATCGAGGAGGTCATCAAGGTCGATCAAGCCGACGAGGCCATCATTCGCGACGAGCTGGCCGAATACGTCGTCACCGACTCCATCCGCGCGCATTTTCTCAAGATCTTCGACCACTACCTGACCACCTGGCGGAAGCCTAATGAGGGCATCGCCATCTGGACCTCGGGCTTCTTCGGGTCGGGCAAGTCCGGTTTCGCCAAGTACCTCGGTCTGGCCCTCGCCAACCGGGACATTCTCGGACAGGGGGCCGGGGAACTGCTCGCCCGGCGCTGTCAGGACACCAAGGCCCAGGTCCTGCTGACCAACATCGCCGAGCGGATCCCCACCGAGGCGGTGATTTTCGATGTCTCCACCGACCGCGGCATCCGCACCGGCAATCAGAGCATTACCGAGATCATGTACCGGCTCTTCCTGCAGCGCCTGGGCTATGCGCGGGACCTGGATCTCTCCGAACTGGAGATCACCCTGGAGGAAGACGGCCGCCTCGACGCCTTCAAGGCCAAGTACCGGGAGGTCTTCGACAAAGACTGGGACTTCGAGAAGGGGAAGATCGCCACCGCCGTCCAGCCGGCGAGCCGCGTCATGCACCTCCTGGACCCGGCCACCTACACGACGGTTGACAGTTGGCGCGAATCGGCCATGAAACGCGCCGACATCACCCCCGGCGATCTGGCGGCCCGCTGCCTGGAACTCATGTCCCGCCGGCGGCCCGGCAAGAACCTCCTGTTCGTCATCGACGAGGTGGGCCAGTTCGTCGCCCGCGACGTGCAGAAGATGCTCGATCTCCAGGCGGTCGTACAGAGCCTCGGGCGCGTCGGGCGCGGCAAGCTGTGGATCCTGGTCACCTCCCAGGAGCGGCTCACCGAACTGGTGGGCGGTCTGGACGACCGCCGGGTCGAACTCGCTCGCCTCATGGACCGCTTCCCGTCCGAACTTCAGGTCCACCTGGAGCCTTCCGACATCTCGGAGGTTACCAGCAAGCGGGTGCTCGCGAAGAATGCCGAGGCCGAAAAGACCCTGCGGGAGCGCTTCACCGAACACCGCGGCCGATTGACCGACCACACCCGACTCACCGCGGACATTAAATTGCCGGAGCTGACGGCCGAATCCTTCATCGACCTCTACCCCCTGCTGCCCTATCAGATCGACCTCATCATCCAGATCGTCTCCGGTCTGCGCACTCAGGGCGGGGCGAGCAAGCACGTCGGCGGCGCCAACCGCACCATCATCAAGCTCGCCCAGCAATTGCTCATCCACCCGGAGGTGGACCTGGCCAGCCAGCCCCTCGGCACCCTGGCCCGCGTGGACCAGATCTACGACCTGGTCTCCGGCAACATCGGCAGCGAGATTCGCGCCAAGATCGCGGATATCGGTACCAAGATCGCCCACCCGTTAGCCCAGTCCGTCGCCAAGGTCATCTGCCTCCTGCAGTACGTGCGCAGCGTTCACCGGACGGCCGAGAACATCGCCGCCGCCCTGCACCCGGCCATCCATGCCGACTCCCGTCTGGCCGAGGTCCGCCAGGCCCTCGATGCCCTGGAGAAAGGGCTCATGGTCCGCCGCGGCGACGACGGCTACCGGATTCCCACCCCGGCCGAGGACGACTGGGAACGCCAGCGCTCGAGTCTGGTCCCCAAGCCCGGCGACAGCGCCCGCCTGCACGCCGAGGCCGTCACCGCCCTCTGGCAGCCCCAACCCGCCCACAACCTGCTGGACGTCAAGCCCTTTAAGGCGGGGCTCTACCTGAGTGAGCGGTTGGCGGTGGAGGGGGACATCCCCTTCCATCTGGCCCTGGCCGAGACCGGGACTGAGTTCAATCAAGCGGTGGAGGATTTCCGCCGTCGCAGCCAGACCGAGACCCAGGCCGTCTTCTGGGTCGCTGCCCTCCATGAGGCCATGGACCGCGAGACGGTGGAACTCCATCGCTCCCGGGAGATCCTATCCCGCCGGGAGCGGGGCGCCCAGACCAAGGACGAAGGCGCCCTGGTAGCCGAGGAGAAGATCCGCCAGCGTCGCCATCAGGAGGAACTCCGGCGCCTCGTCAAACAGTCCCTGCTCACCGGCACCCTCTTCTTCCGCGGCAATGACCGCAGCCCGGACGAGGGCGCCAGCGATGTCTCCCGCAGTGCGGCCAAGGTCCTCTCCCAGGCCCTGCCGGAGGTCTTCGACCGCTTCGCGGAGGCCGCCGCCCGGGTCACCAGGAACGACCTGGACCTTCTTCTGACCACCGAGAACCTGCGGGGACTGACACCACTCTACGCGGACCTCGGACTGGTGCGGGACCAGGGCGGCAAACCCGCCTTCGAGGTGGAGACCGGGGTCCTCGCCGAGGTCATGGCCCGCATCCAGAACCGTACCAGCTATGGCGAGACCGCCAGTGGTCGCTGGCTCACCGACGAGTTCGCCAGGGAACCCTTCGGCTGGGAGTTCGACACCGTTCGGCTCCTGGTCGTCGCCCTCCTGCGCGCCGGCAAGATCGAGGCGACCAGCAAGGGGCAGGTCATCGACTCCGCCCTGTCCCTCGACGCGCGCACCACCTTCAGCAATAACAACCTGTTCCGCCAGGCCTCCTTTCGCCCCCGCACCACCGATTGCGAGTTCGCGGACTACATCGAGGCGGGCGAGGCCTACAAGACCTGCTTTGGGAAAGAGATCCAGGAGTACGAGGAAAACCTCATCGCCCAGGCCATCCGCGAGACCACGGACGGCTACGAGGAAAGGCTGCGGGAGGTGGTCGCCCAACTCGACAAACAGCGGCTACCCGGTAGCGAGGTGCTGGCCGCCGCCCTGAACAACATCGTGGGCTTCCGCCGCCAACGCGACTGCCAGACGCTCAAGGCCTTTACCGCCTGCCACCAGGCGCTGAAAGAGGCCATTAAGCGGGGGGCCGAACTCGCCAAGGCCCTGACGACGCCCGCGCTCCACGACCTGGGCCGGGCGCGCACCGCCCTCGATCACCTCTGGCCCTTCCTGGAGCAGGAGCCCGACCTGGGCGACGGCGACCGGGACCACGCCGAGCAGCTCAAGGACCTGCTGGCCCGGGAGACCTTCTTCCGCGAGTTGCCGGCCATCGACCAGCACACCAAGGCCCTGGAGACCGCCCACCAGGCCCGCCTGCGCCAGGCGCTCGATGCCCGAACCCAGGCTTACGCGGACGCCCTCCAACGACTAAGCGGCACGCCCGGCTGGGAAGAGGTTGGCGCGGATCAACGCGACCGCATCGCCGAGCCGCTGGCGGCTTATGCCGTCGCCAAGACGACCAGCGCCTCGATACCCCAGCTCCGGGCGGACCTCGACGCCTGTCCGGTGCGTCGCGACAAGGCCATCGAGGAGTTGATGCGCCTGATCGACGGTAACCGGGTGGTCAAGGTCTCGGCAGCGGGCTATTTCGCCGGCGGCATCGAGAACGAGGAGCAGCTCGATCGGGCACTCGACGGGCTTAAGGAGCAGTGCCTGGAGCACATCGCGGCGGGCAAGAAGGTATTGGTGCAGTAGGGTGGGAATATCATGAGAGAGTCCATTAACCTGCGCACCCTCGCCAGTCGCTATTACGAGCGCGCGGCAAAAATATGAGCGCGCGCGAATATTTTTCGCGCGCGCGTATTTCCGCGCGGTGACCAATCGTAACAGAGACTTAGGATTTCCATCCCGACCGCGATCAACTGAACCCCGAACCCTGAACCCATGGACAAAGACACCAGAAACCGCATCCAACGTGCCACCCAGGCCGCTCGCGGGCTGCTTGAGCAGGATTTCGACAACCAGTTATCGGGTGTCTTCGACATTCGCCCGGACGGCGCCCTGGCGGCCGAGCCCGGGAGCCATCTGGACGCGGCGCAGCGGATTACGCGGACCAGGCTGGTAACCGCGGTCGAGCCCGCGCTGCGGGACTATGCCGAGCAGGCCGAGGGCAGCGACCGGCTAGGGTGCCGGTTGTTTGCCGAGGAGGTGGTGCTGGGGCTGGCCCAACCGATGATCTTCGCCGAACTGGGATATGGCGTGGACGCCGCCTTTCCGGCCACTGACTTCGAGTCGCCCGATGCGCCATCGGTCTACCAAGGTCGTCCCTTGACGCTGCAACAGATGCGCGAGGCGATCGACTGGGAGGCCGGGCAACGCGAATGATTGCGCTCGATACCAACTCAGGCTCTCGACGGGATCAAGGAGCAATGCCTGCAACATATCGCGCCTGGCAAGCAGATTCTGGTGCAATAGGCACCCTCATGCTCGGTTGCGACGACACTGAACTCGACGGCGCGCTTGGGTTGACCCGAACCGGGTCCGGGCGGCGGGTCCCAACGGTCGCGGGTTTGTTTATGAGCCTAATTACGATTCTGCCCAGACCGTGAAAAATGGATAAAGAAACCCGCAACCGCATCCAGAAGGCCACCCATGCCGCTCGCGGGCTGCTTGAGCAGGATTTCGAAAACCAGTTATCGGGTGTCTTCGACATTCGCCCGGACGGCACCCTGGCGGGCGAGCCCGGGAGCCATCTGGACGCGGCACAGCGGATTGTGCGGACCAAGCTGGTAGCCGCCGTGGAGCATTTTCGGGCCAGCGGCCAGACTGCGGCCGAGGCGGTGGCCAGTTATCGGCGGGAGGCCGCCTTCACCACCCTGAACCGTTTCGTGGCGCTCAAGCTGGCCGAGGCGCGCGGTCTGGTGCAGGAGTGTCTCTCGCGGGGCGAGCAGTCAGCGGGGTTCCGGGAATTCGGCGGACTCGCGCCGGGGCTGGTTCAGCTTCCGGACCGCGGTTACCGGCTCTACCTCGAATCGCTCTTCGACGAGTTGTCCGTCCATCTGCGGGTGCTCTTCAACCGCCGTGACGCCAGCTCACTCCTTTGGCCGAAACGGATCACCCTCGATGGACTCCTGACGGTGCTGAACGCCCCGGACCTGGCCGGCATCTGGGGCGAGGACGAAACCATCGGCTGGGTTTACCAGTATTACAACGACGAGGCCGAGCGGAAGCAGATGCGCGAGGCCTCCGCCGCGCCCCGCAACAGCCGCGAGCTGGCCGTCCGCAACCAGTTCTTCACCCCGCGCTACGTCGTCGAATTCCTCACCGACAACACCCTCGGCCGCCTCTGGTACGAGATGACCCGCGGCGCAACGGCCCTGCGCGATCGCTGCCGCTACCTCGTCCGCCGGCCAACGGAGATTTTCCTGAAACCCGGCGAGGCCGCTCCGGAGCGCGCCGCCGGCAGCGAGGCGCCGGCCGGGGAACATCTCTCGCAGGAGGAACTGCTGCGCCAACCCGTCCAGATCCCGCACCGTCCGCTCAAAGACCCGCGCGACATCCGGCTGCTCGACCCGGCGTGCGGCTCCATGCACTTCGGCCTCTACGCCACTGATCTCTTGGAGGTCATCTACGCCGAGGCCTGGGATATCGCCCAAGGCCCGGACGGCTTGGCGCAGGCCGCCGACACCTTCGCGCCCTTCGTCACCTTCGCCGGTGCCTTTACTGACAAGGCGGCCTTCCTCCGCGGGGTCCCGCGCCTCATCATCGAGCACAACCTCCACGGCATCGACATCGACCCGCGCGCCGTGCAGATTGCCGGGCTCTCGCTTTGGCTGCGCGCCCAGCGCGCCTGGCACCAGGCCGGCGTCAAGCCCGCCGACCGGCCCCGCATTACCCGGTCCAATATCGTCTGCGCCGAGCCCATGCCGGGGGAAAAGGAGCTGCTCCGCGAATTCGTCGAGCAGCAGTTTCCGGTGGTTGAGCGGCCCGCCTTTATCTTCCTGCTGGAAAAGGTCTTCGACCACATGACCCTCGCCGGCGAGGCCGGCTCTCTGCTGCGCATCGAGGAGGAGATTCGCGGTGCCATCGCCGAGGCCAGCGCACTTGCGCGGCGGCAGTCCGAGCCCCGGCAGATCCCGCTCTTCCCCGGCGAGAAACCGCCCGAGCAGGCCAAGCTCGACCTGCGCGGGCTGACGCACGAGCAATTCTGGCAAGCGGCCGAGCAGCGGATTTACGCCGCTCTCAAGGCCTACGCCGAGCAGGCCGAAAGCGGTAGCGGATTCCGGCGCCGCCTTTTTGCCGACGACGCGGCGCAGGGGTTCGCGTTTATTGACCTCTGTCGCAAGCGCTACGACTTGGTGGTGATGAATCCGCCGTTCGGCGAAGCGGCTCTTTCTGCCACGCAATACTTTTTAATTGCGTACCCTGACACCAAAAACGACCTGTATGCCGCTTTCGTTGAGCGATGGCTGTCTCGTCTAGTGAAAGGCGGACGAATAGGGGCAATCACGTCACGACTCGGCTTCTTCAACATTTCGTTTCAGGCCTGGAGAAAGAAAATCCTTCTGGGGCGCGGTACTCCACTTCTTCTTGCTGATTTAGGATATGGCGTGTTAGATCACGCAACAGTCGAAACAGCGGCGTATGTTTTGGAGTCTGCGGCGCCGCGCGAAATGTGCTGCTTCCAGTTACTCACTGAAGTGAATAAGGAGGTTGAACTTGAAGCTTCAATCAACCAGCTCATTAGCGGTGAGTCATCTGAGCGTGCTTTTCTTGTCGAGACGGACTCCTTTAAGCATTTTCCGGGATCACCTTTTTGTTACTGGCCGACTCGGCCGGTGCAGGCCATTTTTTCTCGGTTTCCTGCGTTTGAATCCGAGAATCGAAATGTGCGTTGCGGCATGGGTACATTGGACGATTTTCGGTTCATTCGGTGCTGGTGGGAGGTTGCCGCATCGACGATTGCGCATACGGCAGCCGAGACGGCAAAGACGACTGCACACGTTCCTTATGCAAAAGGCGGTAGTGCGACGCCCTTCTGGTCTCCAATCCCACTTGTCGTACGTTACACCGCTAATGGGAAAGAGGTGAAATCGTTCGTCGAGCAAAAGGTCGGAAGTGCGTCACGAAAGATTCAATCTCAGGGATTCTATTTTCGTGCTGGTCTTACATTTGGGCGTCGGGTCCGTCGTCTGTCACCAGCCTGTCTTCCCGCCGGTACAATTTTTTCCGATGGATCAAATGCAGTGTTCTTCCCCAGCGCCGATGTACGAACGTTATGGAGCTATCTTGGTCTCCTTAACACGCGGTCTATCCGCGCCCTTTTCACAATGTGTGCGCCGGTTCGGAAGATGGAGGTCGGATACTTGCAGCGAATGCCAGTCCCGGAGTTGGATGCGGAGGACGGGACACTCGCTCGACTTGCACGAGACGGATATCAGATTGCCAGTGGTGCTGCCCGAACAAATCTGCTCGACCATTTTTTCGTCGCGCCGGTGCCTGCAGACTTCGCTGCGTCATCCATCTCCTTGGTGCGCCAGGCACTTGAATCCTCAAAGTATCGGTTGCTCTTGGAACTAAGTCGGATTGAGGGTGAACTAGAAGTATTTGCTCGGCAGGTTTTCGGTCTGACCGAACAAGACGTGAATACGGCTACTCCACCGACTGCCGCCATTGCTGCCCATGATGTTGTATGCGCGAGAAGTGAGGACGATTCAGACGACGGAGATGATTTGTTATCAGGGAGGGATGACAGAATGCTTTGTGCTGAGTTTTTCGACTACTCACTTGGCTCCGTATTTGCCCGTTGGGACATCAGATATGCCACTGGCGAGCGGCCGTCACCGGAGTTGCAGGACCCATTTGACCCTCTCCCCGTCTGCCCACCCGGAATGCTCCAAGGCGACGATGGCCTGCCACTATCGCCCGAAGCAGGCCGCCGACTGCGGGCCGAGGGTCGTTACCCGCTCGACATCGTTTGGTACGGCATCCTGGTGGACGACCCGGAGCATCCACTCGACATCGAACGCCACGTCCACGCCGCCCTCACCGTCATCTGGGGCGACCGAACCGACGCCATCCAACAGGAAGCCTGCGCTCTGCTCGGCGTGCCGACCCTGCGCGACTGGTTCCGCCGGCCCGCCGGCTTCTTTGCCGACCACCTGAAACGCTACTCCAAGAGCCGCCGCCAGGCCCCGATCTACTGGCCGCTCACGAGCCCCGGCGGGCGCTACACCCTGTGGCTCTACTATCACCGCTTCAGCAAGGACACTCTGTACCGGGCGCTGGAGCAGGTGCAGGAGAAGGTCAACTACGAAGAGCGCAAGCTGCAGCGCCTGACCGCCGATGCCGGCGGCAACCCGGGGGCCGCGGAGCGCGCGGCCCTGGCGGACCAGGAGTCCTTCGTTGCCGAGCTGCGGACCTTCCGGGAAGAGCTTGCCCGGGTCGCGCCCCTGTGGAACCCCGACCTGAACGACGGGGTGATCCTCAACTACGGCCCTCTCTGGCGGCTGATCGGCCACTCGCCCTGGCAGAAGGCCGTAAAGGAGAAGTGGGACGAACTGGTCGCCGGCAAGTACGACTGGGCCCACCTCGCCATGCACCTCTGGCCCGAGCGGGTGGTATCCAAGTGCGCCAAGGACCGCAGCCTGGCCATCGCCCACGGGCTGGAAGCGGTCTTCTGGCAGGAGGGCGACAAGGGGAAATGGCGGCCGGCTACGGTTGCCCAGGCCGAGATCGACCGGCTGGTCGGGGAGCGCACCTCCCCCGCGGTGAAGGACGCGCTGAACAGCCTGCTGGCGGCCCCCGCGCCGGTTGCTGTGCGGGGTGGTGGCCGCAAATCATCGGGACCCACTCCCCCTCGCCGTGTTTCAACCGCCCCTCGGTCCGGCAACCCTGGTCCCGACTCCCGACCAGCCAGGGGCTCATCGGCCCCTGATCCGGCCGTGCTCGATGCCGTCAGGCAGGCCCTCGCCTCCCGTCAGGGCGGCATCGGCAAGACCGAGGTCCTCGCCGCCACCGGCCTGACCGACGCCCAATGGAGCCTCGCCATCAACGCCCTCCTGACCGAGGGCACAGTCACCAAGACCGGCGCCGCCCGTGGCACGCGCTACCATCTCGCCGCCGCCGGCTAACGAACCAAACCGGAGCCCCGACCATGCCCTATCAGATGATCATCGACTACGACGACGACGTGCTGGCCAATGTCGCGCTCTCGCCGGACGAATTTGCCGAGGAGGCCCGATTCCTCCTGGCTGCCAAGCTCTACGAACAGGGCAAGCTGTCTTCCGGGCAGGCCGCGAAGCTCTGCGGCAAGGGGCGGGTTGAGTTCCTGTACTCGCTTGCACGTGTTGGCGTGCCTATGAGCAATCTTCGGCCGGACGATGCCGAGCTGGAGATCGACTTTGCCCTCCATGGATAAGCGCATCGTCATCAATACGGGACCGCTGATCGCGCTGATGCGCATGAAGGCCCTGGAGATCCCGGGCAAGCTCGACCTTGTCTTTGTTTCGCCAGAGGAGGTCCGCCGCGAGCTCGATGTTGGGGCGGGCGCGGGCTATCCCCCGGTCCGTCCGGTCTGGCTCTGCTATCAGCGATTGCAGTCGCCGTTGCCTACCCTGGTGACCTCAGTGCTGGATGCGGGTGAGGCGGCGGTCATTCAGCTCGCGATTGACGAAGGGATCGGACAGGTCTGCATCGATGAATTGAAGGGGAGACGCATGGCCCGTGCGGTTGGTCTCAAAGTGACCGGAGCCCTTGGGCTCTTGGGCAAAGCGAAACAGGAAGGGATCATTCCAGAGGTGAGGCCGTATCTCGACCGCGCCCTTCGGACGGGCATCCGCTATCACCCGGACCTGGTAATTCGCTTTCTCGAAGCCTTGGGCGAGTGACCCTTACCCAAGCCCCAAGCCCCAAGCCCCGAACTCTGAACCCCATGCACCCCTTCCACGACTATCTCCGCGAGCGCCTGGATGACCTGCTGCGCAAGCACTCCGTGGTCGTCTTCTACGACCCGCGCAACGAGTTCAGGCCCTTTTTCGACCGGGAACTGGAGCTGCTCGCCGGCGAGCCCCTGCCACGGGTGGCGATGGGTTCCTGCTCCGCCTTTCTCGCCCGCTATGAGGGCAGCTTCTTCGGTCTGCGCGCGGCCGTCGAGCCGATCGTGGCGGCGGACCAGCCGGCACCGCTGCTCCTGTATCTGCCGGGCCTGGCCAGGGACCGCGGGGGCTCGGTGCTGATGGAGCTGGAGCGGGGCGGGGTCTGCTATGAGCCGCAACTCAAGCGTCTGGCGCTGAACCTGCTGCGCCAGCGGTTCACCGATGGGCAGATCGACGGGATGCTGCGGCCGGCGGCCCTAACCTATGACGACATCGTCGCCTTCCTGGGTCAGGTCGGGCAGGAGGCCTCGGTGTTGCACGCCCTGTTTGGCGGCGCCCAGGGCGAGGCGCTCGTCACCCAATGGCTGGCGTCCGACGCCCGGGATGGAACTCTGGTGGCGAAGGAGGCCCTGCCCGAGTTGCTCAAGCTGATTCGGGTGCGCTTGGGTCTGGAGCTTCCCGAGGATACGACCCTCGCCAAGGCGCGGGAGCGAACCTGTCGCTATATCCTGGTCAACGAATTCCGAGCCGATCTCTCCTGCGCGCCACCCTTGGCGGTGGGCAGGGTGCCCGGTCCACCCAACAAAGACCAGGCCGGGCGCATCCGCGAGGTGGCGGCGGGGCTGCGCAGCCTTTATCCCGATGCCTACGCGGGCCTGGCCGATGCGGTGGAGCAGGACCTGGGGCTGGCGGGGGCCGCGCTGGAGGCCGCCTGCCTGGGGTCTATCGATACCTTCCGTTTTGAGGAGGAGCGACTGCTGGCTCATACCGCGGCCTTGATCGCCGGCAAGGATTACGCCGGGGCGCTGGCCATCGTCATTGCCCGCGGTCGCAGCTTCTGGGTTGACCGCGCCTGGCGCCGCCAGACCCAGTGGGAGGCCTGCCGGCTGATGGCGGAACTGGGGCTGGAACTGGTGCGGGTGCGCGCGGGGCTGGGCCGGATGGGGACCGATTCCGCCCGGTGGTTGGCCGCCTATACGGCCGAGGACGGTTGGCACCGGGCCGATGGCCTGCAGCGGCGCCTGGAGACCTGGGTCGCCAAAATGGACGATGAACCGGAGGCGGAACAGGCGTTGGCGGTTGTCCGCCAGGAGCATGAGCACCTGCTGCGGGCCATGGCGGAAGGTTTTGCCAAGGCCCTCGCGGCGTCCAATTGGCTGGTGGCCGGGGCGTTGCACCAGACGCGCATCTATCCGGAGGTGGTCCAGAAGATGGGCGGGCGGGTCGCCTGGTTCTTGGTCGATGCGCTGCGCTACGAGATGGGTGTGGAACTGGCGCGCCAGATCGAGGGTGCCAAAGACCCGCGGGTGCGGGCGGCCGTGGCGGCCTTGCCGTCGATCACCCCCGTGGGCATGGCGGCCCTGCTGCCCGGGGCCTCGTCCAGCTTCGACCTGGTGGACAGCCGGGGCAAGCTGGCGGCGCGCATCGAGGGGACGGACATGAAGGACTCCGGGGAGCGCATGCGGTTCCTGAAGACCAAGGTGCCCGATGCCGTGGAGATGACCCTGGGCAAGCTGCTCGGCCAATCCCCGGCGAAGGTGGGAAAGGAGATCGGCGCCGCCTCGCTGGTCGTGATCCGCTCCCAGGAGATCGATGCCGTGGGCGAGACCGATAGCGACCTGCTGGCCCGCCAGGTGATGGACACCGTCATCGGTAATCTGGCGCGGGCGGTGCGTAAGCTCGCCGCCGCCGGTATCGAGCACTTTGTCATCACCGCCGACCACGGTCACCAGTACGCCATCCGCAAGGAGGACGACATGAAGACGGACCATCCCGGTGGGGCAACCCTCGATCTGCACCGCCGCTGCTGGGTCGGGCACGGCGGTAGCACCCCGGCCGGTGCCGTGCGGCTGACCGGCGCGGAGCTGGGTTACCAGACGGCTTTGGATTTTGTCTTCCCGACCGGGCTTGGGGTGTTCAAGGCGGGCGGGAGCTTGAGCTATCACCATGGCGGCTTCAGCCTTCAGGAATTGCTGATCCCGGTGATCAGCCTGCGTCTGGCGGCAGGCAAGCCGGCCGCGGCGGCCCGCGCCCAGGTCCGGATCGAGGGTTATCCGGCCGTGGTGACCAATCGCACCTTCGGCCTCAAACTAGCCACCCTGGGCGATCTGCTGGCCACCGAACCCCTGGTGCTGCGGCTGGTGCTCATGGCCGGCGCGGAGGAGGTGGGTCGCGCGGGGCTGGCCGTCGGTGGTGATTTCGACCGCGCCAAGGGCACCCTGACCCTGGCCCTGGGGGCCGAGGCAAGTCTGGGCATGATGCTGACCCACGATGCCTGCGCCTCGTTGCGCGTCATGGTCCTGGATGCGCGCACGGATAGCGTCCTCGTCGAGTCCGAGGAACTGCCGGTGAAACTGGGAATTTGAGAGGGTGGGGTTCCGAGGACGGGATGCCGAACAGAAAGTCAAAGACAATCGAAGCTCGACCCCCTGTCGAATAATCGCAATCAGAGTGTCCGTTATGGCAAGAATGATAAACCGTTCCCTTACGCTGAGGCTGCTCGCCCAACATAAACCCGAACTGGCGCGGCGGTACGGGGTCACCGAACTTGCGCTATTCGGCTCGACGGCCCGCGATATGGCCCATGAAGGCAGCGATGTGGACATCCTGATCGGCTTTGATGGCCCCGCTACCTCGGAACGCTACTTCGGCGTGCAGTTTTATCTGGAGGACTTGCTGGGCTGTCCCGTTGATCTTGTCACCGACAAGGCATTGCGGACGGAACTGAAGCCCCATGTGGAACGGGAGGCGGTTCGTGTCTGACCGGGAGTGGCGTTTCTATATCGATGACATGGTTGATTTTGCCGAGCATGTCCTCGCCTACACCCAGGGTTTGGATCAGGCCGGCCTGGTCGCGGATCGGCTGCGCTACGATGCGACCCTACGCAATCTGGAGTTGATCGGCGAGGCAGCTACCCACCTGCCGCGGGAGGTCCGCATGGCAAACCCGGACATCCCTTGGCGCCTGGTGATCGCCATGCGCAATCGGTTGGTCCACGGATACCTTGGCATCGACAACGATACCCTTTGGAGCGTCGTCCAGCAGGACGTTCCGGCACTCCTGCCCAAGTTACGCGCCTTGCGCGATGCGGTGCAGACCACCAGGGCGACCGGGAATTCCAGCGACCATGAATGATTCCATCACCTCCAGAGATGCGCTCGACGACAAGGCCAACCGGATTTTCGCCGGCAAGGTGGTCCGCAAGGACCTGGTGCGTAAGGTCAAGGTCGGTGCCAACGTGCCGGTCTTCGTCCTGGAGTACCTGCTCGGCAGGTATTGCGCCTCGTCGGACGCGATGGCCATCCAGATGGGCATGCAGGTGGTCAACGATACCCTGGCGGACAACTACATCCGCCCGGACGAAGCCACCAAGGCCCAGAGCAAGGTTAAGGAGAAGGGTCGCCACACCTTCATCGATAAGGTGAAGGTCCGCCTGGTGGACTCCCAATACTGGGCGGAGGTCATCAACTTCGGTCACATCCATGTGCACATTCCCGACCAGTACGTGCGGGACTTCGACCGACTCCTGACCGGCGGCATCTGGGCGCAGGTGGACATGCGCTTTGAGTACGACGAGGAGACCAAAGGCAAGTATCCCTTCTGGATCGACAAGCTCACGCCCATTCAGCTTGCGAGCTTTGACCTGGAGGAGTACCGGCGGCTGCGCGCTGAGTTCAGCACCAATGAGTGGCTGGATCTCATGATGCGCAGCATGGGGTACGAGCCGAGGGTGATGGAGCGGCGGACTAAGCTCTTGTTCCTGTGCCGACTGATTCCGCTGTGCGAGCGCAATTACAACCTGGTGGAGTTGGGTCCGCGCGGCACCGGCAAGAGCTACGCGGTCCAGGAGCTTTCGCCCTACGCCGCTCTGCTCACTGGCCCGACGACGGTGGCGAATCTGTTCGGTCACATGAATGGCAAGCAGAAAGGCATGCTGATGATCTGGGACGTGGTCGGCTTCGACGAGGTGGCCGATCTGCAGAAGATGCCCAAGGAGGTCATCACGACGCTCAAGACCTTCTGCGAGTCCGGACAATTCCAGCGTGGCCAGGAGGCCATGGCGGGGTATGCCAGCATCGCCATGTTCGGCAACACCCAGCAACCGATCGACGTCATGGTGCAGACGGGACACCTGTTCGCCCCTATGCCGGAGGTGATCCGCGACGACATGGCCTTCATCGACCGGCTGCACTTCTACCTGCCGGGCTGGGAAGTGCCGAAGATGCGTAACGAGCACTTCACCGACCATTACGGCTTCGTCATCGACTACCTGGCCGAGGCGCTGCGGGAGCTGCGCAAGCACAACTTTACCGAGATCATCGACCATTACTTCTCTCTCGGGGCCCACCTGAACGCCCGGGACCGCAAGGCCGTGCGTCGCACCGTATCGGGACTGGTGAAGATTCTGCATCCGCACGGGCAGGTCTCCCTGGAGGACCTCGCCGAGCTGCTGGAGTTGGCCCTGGAGGGGCGCCGCCGGGTCAAGGAGCAGCTCAAGAAGATGGGCTCCTTCGAGTATTACCAGACCTCCTTCAGCTATCTGGTCAACGACACCGGGGAGGAGAAGTTTGTCGGCGTGGCCGAGCAGGGTGGCCGCGGCTTGATCTCCCCGGATCCCCTACCTCCGGGGACGGTTTACACGGCATCCGTGAGTGGAGACGGCACCGTGGGGCTCTATCGGGTCGAGGTTTCGCTGTCATCGGGCACCGGCAAGCTCAAGCCCGCCGGTGGGGTGAGTGGGGCGATGAAGGAGTCGGTGAACCGGGCCTTCAGTTACCTGTCGGCCAACAAGACCCCCTTTGGGGTGCCCCGGGAACTCGACACCTCGGATTTTCACGTCCAGGTCATCGATTTACTGGGCAATCGGGTCGAGGCGGAGATAGGCGTTGCCTTCTTCGTTGCCGCCTATTCGGCATTGCGCAAGGCCCCACCTCAGCCCGCGCTGCTGGTGCTTGGCGACTTGAGCATTCAGGGCAACATCAAGCCGGTGCGTTCCCTCACCGAGCCCCTCCAGGTTGCCATGGACAATGGCGGCAAGCGGGCACTGATCCCGATCGAGAACAAACGGCAGTTCCTGGACGTGAACGCGGATGTGCTGGAGCAGGTTGACCCGATCTTCTTCGGCGATATGCGCCAGGCGGCATTCAAGGCGCTGGGGCTGACGTGACCCGGTGTCGAGCGTTCGGAGCCGCGGGGCATAGGCCCTGGGTCTGGTTCAGCCCTGGGCCCTTTCCCGCAACCGCTTGACCTGAAACAGGGTGTTGCGCTCCTCCTCTTCCAGGGAGGACTGGATGAAATGGATGGTGCGGCGGTAGAGGGGGATGATGTTGTATTTGAGGGCGTTGACACGCTTTTGGGCCTTGCGCTGCTCCTCCATCAGGCGGTGGAGGGCAATCTCCACCTCCCCGAGGCGGGCCAGGGTGACGGCCAGGTCCGCCAGGTTGGCGCGGGTGTTGTCGAAACTGGCGTCGGTGCCCAGCAGGCCCACGGGCTTGAGGGGGAGGCGCTCGGCGGAGACCGCCGGATACTCCACCCCCAGGCTGCGCCGCGGCAGGATATCGACCCGCAGGGCCAGCTCGGAGCCCAGGGCAGCCTGATTGATGCCGCGACTGCCCATGCGCAGATGGGTGATGGACAGGCAACGGTAAGCCTCCGCCACGCTGGCCTCCGCCTCCTGGCGCAGCCGCCGGTACTCGCCGATGCGCTCATAGACCAGGCGGGTCAGCAGCTCGCGCTTACGTTCGAGCAGGTCGTGGCCCTCCTCCAGGAACCTGACCTGCTTTTTGAGCTTGAGCAGGGTGTTCTTGGTCGGCGGGACCTTGATGAATTGTTGGGCCATGTCAGTCCGTCCGTCCGACCATCAATCGGAGCCCTGGTGGTATTTGGCCAGGTCGGTTTCGCTCAGGCGGGTCAGCATATCGCGCGGGAAGCTGGACATGAGTTCCCAGGATAGGTTGAGGGTGGCCTCGATGGAGCGGTCCTCGGCCTCCCCCTGGCCGACGAAGCGCTGGTCGAAGGCATCGGCGAAGCGCAGGAAGCGTTTGTCGCGCTCCGATAGCTCATCGGCGCCGATGATGGAGGCCAGGTTGCGGGTCTCCAGGGCGCGGGCGTAGAGGGCGTAGAGCTGGGCGGCGACCCGGGGGTGGTCCTCGCGGGTGTCGTCCTTGCCGATGCCATCCTTCATGAGGCGCGACAGGCTCGGCGAGATGTGCACCGGCGGGTAGATGCCCTGGTTGTGCAACTCCCGGGACAGCACGATTTGGCCCTCGGTGATGTAGCCCGTCAGGTCCGGGATGGGGTGGGTGATGTCGTCCGAGGGCATGGAAACCACCGGCATCATGGTGATGGAGCCGTGGCGCTGGTGGATGCGGCCACAGCGCTCGTAGATCTCGGCGAGGTCGGAATAGAGATAGCCGGGATAGCCCTTGCGCGCCGGCACATCGCCCTTGGCGGTGGCGACCTCGCGCAAGGCCTCGGCGTAGTAGGTCATGTCGGTCATGACTACTAGGACGTGGCGGTCGAGGTCGTAGGCCAGGTATTCGGCGGCGGTGAGGGCGGTGCGGGGCAGGGTCAGGCGCTCCACCGGCGGGTCGTCCGCCAGGTTGATGAACATCACCACGTTGCGCAGCACGCCGGAACTGGCGAACTCGTCGCGGAAGAATTTGGCGTCGGCGTAGGAGACGCCCATGGCGGCGAAGACGATGGAGAAGCTGGTGTCCTCGTCCTTCAGGCGGGCCTGGCGGACGATCTGGGCGGCCAGGCGGTTGTGGGGCAGGCCCGAGCCCGAGAAGATCGGCAGCTTCTGGCCCCGCACCAGACTGTTAAGCCCATCGATGGTGGAGATGCCGGTCTGGATGAACTCGCGCGGATAGGTGCGCGCCGCCGGATTGATGGCGGCGCCGGTGACCGGGCGGCGGATATTGGACAGGATCGGCGGCCGGTCATCCTTGGGTTCCCCAAGGCCGTTGAAGACCCGGCCGAGGAGCTCCGGCGAGAGGGCGATCTCCACCGGTTCGTCCAGGAAGCGCACCCAGGTGGACTCCAGGTCCAGGTCATCCGTGCCCTCGAAGACCAGGATCAGGGTCTCGTCGTCGGCGGCGCGAATGACCTGGCCATTGCGTCGGGTGCCGGCGTGATCCCGGATCAGGACCCGGTCGCCAAAGGCGACCCCCGGGGTGCGTTTCATGACCAGCAGGCCGCCGCGGGCCTCGGCGGCGGTGCGGTATTCTTTGATGCTCATGGCGAATTCCCAGCCTATGCGTTGGTGGCGGCCTCGTCGGGCTTGGCGTATTCCAGGCGCATCCTCTCGAAGACGCGTCCGACCTCTTCCCGCAGGGCCTCAATCTGGTCCACCTGCTCGCTATTGAACATGGACTTGCAGCGCCGTGCCCGGGCCATGAGGGGCAATTGCTGCAGCTCCTGCACCGGCACGCCCAGTTCTATCAGGCTGGCGCCGCTCTTGAAGATAAAGATCACCAGGTCGAGCAGGGCGAACTGCTTGCGCGGCGAGCAGAAGGTGTCCACTTCGTCGAGGGCGCTCTGCTGGAGCACGCCCTCCTTGATGAGGGCTGCCCCCTCCAACTCCCAGCGCTGGGCGGAGGACAGTGCCTCGGGACCCACCAGGTTGACGATGCGCGACAGCTCGGCGTCCCGCGCCAGCAAGGCCAGGGCCTCGGTGCGGCGGCGCTCCCAGTCGCGGCTGATCTCCTTGTGCCACCACTCCGCGGCGGTGTGGACGTGGCCGGAGAAGCTGGTCACCCAATCAATGCTGGGATAGTGGCGGGCGTCCGCCAGCTCCTTGGACAGGGCCCAGAAGGTCTCGATGATGTCCTTGGTGTGGCTGGTGACCGGCTCGGAGAAGTCGCCGCCCGGGGGCGAGACGGCGCCGATCAGGGTCACGGAGCCGGAGCCCGCGCCGTGGGTCTCGACCCGGCCGGCGCGCTCGTAAACGGCGGCCAGGCGCGAGGCGAGGTAGGCCGGGTAGCCTTCCTCCACCGGCATCTGGCCGAGTCGGCCCGAGACCTCGCGCAGGGCCTCGGCCCAACGGCTGGTGGAGTCCGCCAGCATGACTACGTCGTAGCCCATGTCGCGGTAATACTCGGCCATGGTGATGCCGACATAGACCGAGGCCTCCCGCGCCACCACCGGCATGTTGGAGGTGTTGGCCACCAGCAGGGTTCGCTCCATCAGCTTGCGGCCGGAGTAGGGGTCGTCGAGTTGGGGGAAGGTCTCCAGCACGTCCACCAGTTCGTTGCCGCGCTCGCCGCAGCCGACATAGATGACGATGTCGGCGTTGGACCAGCGGGCCACCTGCTGCTGGACCACCGTCTTGCCGGCGCCGAAGGGGCCGGGCACCGCCCCCTTGCCGCCCTTGAGCTGGGGGAAGAAGCTGTCGATCACGCGCTGGCCCGTGATGAGGGGGGCAATGCCGTCATCGCGCCGCAGATAGGGGCGGGGCTTGCGCACCGGCCAGCGGTGGAAGAGCTTGAGGCGATGGCTATGGCCCTGGGCGTCACGCAGCCGGCCGATGGTCTTTTCCAGGTCGTAGTCCCCGGCGGGGGCGATCTCCTCCAGTTCGCCGCTCAGGGTCGGGGGCACCAGGATGCGGTGCAGAATGGTTTGGGTCTCCTGGACCGTGCCCAGCACGGTGCCAGGGCCTATCTTGTGGCCTGGCTCCAGCTTGGGATTGGGTTCGAATTCCCAGATCCGGGCGCGGTCCAGGGCCGCTATGTTCAGGCCGCGGTTGATGTAATCGCCCGACAGGAGGGCAATCTTTTCCAGGGGGCGCTGGACACCGTCAAAAATGCCGCCGAGCAGCCCGGGGCCCAGTTCCACCGACAGGGGCCAGCCCAGACCCGTGGCGGGTTCGCCGGGGCGCACGCCGTCGGTGGATTCGTAGGTCTGGACGACGGCCTCCTGGCCGCGCAAGGAAATGACCTCCCCGAATAGCCCCAGTTCGCCGATACGGACCTGCTCGCCATTGCGGACGCCGGGCAGGACGATGGTGACGATGGGGCCATTGATCTCGCGGATATAGCCGGTGCGGGTGGATTCGCTCATGATGTCAGCCGCCGAAGAGGTTGCCGGTGTCGAGGCCGCCAGGCAGCAGCCGCTCCAGGATGACCTGCTGGATCCTGGCGCGCAGCCGTTCCAGTCGGCCCTCGAAGGTGTTGTCGACCCGGATGCGGTTGTCCGCGCTCGCGACGCGCGCGCCGCCCAGGCAAGGGATAGGGTGCTCCGCCAGGCGTAGCTGCTTGTCCGGCGCGAGGCGGTGGGCGAGGGCCTCCCATTCGGGGGCCAGGCGCTGGCGGTCCCGGGCATTCACCTCGACCACCAGTTCCTCGGCCTCGATCGCCGCCGCGGCCTGAATCAGATAGTGCTCCAGGGTCAGTTGGTAGGCCGCCTCGTCCGTCATATAGGCTTGCAACCGCTCCCGCAGTCGGCCCTCCACGTCCGTCACTAGATTCCAGCGCACCCGGTCGAGCTGGCTCTGCATCCGCAGTTCGCTGGCCTGGACCTGCTGGCGGAAGGCCCGTTCGCCTAGGGAGCGGGCAATGGATTCCTCGCGTTGCTCGCGCAGCCGGAGGCGCTCCGCCGCCTCGCGCAGGATGGTGTCGCGGCTGCGCTGGGTCATTTCCCGGTAAGCGCTGGCGAGTCGTTCGGCGCGAGCGAGGAGGGCCCGTTCGAGTTCTTCTACCTGGTTCACGATGAATCCCGTGCAAGCTTGGCTAGGGGTGCAATACCAAAAAGGGTTGGGCCTGGCCGTGGCGGACCATCCGGGGATGGGTCGATCATTTCGCCCCCACAGCCTTGCCGAACATGGCGTCGAGTCGATCAGCCACGTCGCTGGCCAGGCGATGAGGCCCCTTCAGGCGCGGCACGGCGGTCACGATGATACGTCCGCCCTCGGCGCGCACCCGTTCCAGGCCCGGAATTTTGGCCCGCATCAGGGTCTCCTCCACGATGGCGAAGGCCTTGTCGCCGCGGCGGATCAGGTCCTGGAAGACCTGGTCCACCTCTTCGTGGCTCGGGTCTGGGTGCGTCTCGAAGCCGATCATGCGGAAGCCGTCCGCGAGGCTCTCGTCGCCCAGGAAGAGCATGCGGGTGACCTGTCCGGTGTTCGTCTCGCTGGCCATGGGCCTGATTCCCCGGCGACTAAGGGATCTTGTTCAGCAGCAGGATGCTGACCACCAGGCCGTAGATGGCGATACCCTCCGCCAGACCCAGGTAGATAAGGGTCCGGCCCAGATTCTCTGGCTTCTCCGTGATGGCGGCCAGGGAGGCGGCGCCGATGGGCCCCACCGCGATGCCGGCGCCGATGGTCGAAAGGGCGGTGGGGATGCCGGCGCCGATGATGGCCAGGCCCATGCCCGTGGAGATCTCGTTGACCACAGCCACCACCTCACCGGTCTGGGCGAAGGCATCGTTGATGCCCAGCACCAGCAAGCCCAGTTGGGCGACCACGAAGGTCAGGAGTTGAGCGCCCATGGCCGGTTGGTACCAGGGTCGAATGCGGCCGGCGAGGGCGGGGCGGAACTCAAGGACCAGGCCGCCGAGGATGAGGCCGAGGATGGCGAAGGACATGAGGCCGACGAGCCAGTACATGATGAACTCCTGTGTTGCTAGGGCGGGTTAGGGCGAAAAGGGTTAAGGACACCGGGTCCGAACCTGACGAGGCGGGATAGGGGTGTCGGGGCTCGCTTCATGGCTTTTCCCCCGGGGCAGGCCCCAGCCGCAGCGGAGTGAAGGCATGGCCATCGCCGGAGAAATAGCGCGCGAACCCCTCGTAGAACTCCAGACGGAGCACCTGGATCAGGACGATGCCACCTTCCAGGACGATCATGAAGACATTGCCCAATACCAGGGTCACGCCATGGCCGAAGGGTCCCATCATGCCGGCGAGGGTAAAGACGGCCAGGGCTAGGGCCGCGTGGTTGAGGCTGAAGGCCGCCACGCGCAGGAAGGAGAGGGTGTTGGAGACATAGCCGACGATGGTCTCCAGCGTTTCGATGAAGACTACCAGCACCTTCTCCGCGATGGGGGCATCCAGGTGGCCCCAGCCGTGCCAGGCCAGGGCGCCCAGGGAGAGGAGGATCAGCAGGAGCGGGCCCGTACCGAAGCCTTGCCCCTGGCCGATACCCAGTCCGCCCCAGGCCAGGGCCAGGTAGAAGATGAGGTTGACCAGGCCATGCTGGCCGAAGAGGGCCCCCAGCCAGTTGCCGATCACGGCGCGATTGTAGATGGCCAGGACGCAGGCCAGGGCGATGAAGAGGACGCCCCAGCCCAGAGCCAGTCGCAGCATGAGTAAGGGGTCGTGCAGGGGCGACATCCAGAGGGCCGGCAGCCAGTGCTCGAAGCCGAAGACGCTGCCGAAGAGGAAACCGAAAATCATGGACGAGGCCCCCGCCAGGACCCCAAAGAGGTAGAAGCGTCCCAGTTTGGCGCGAAAATACCAGGCCAGCCCGGCGATGACGGCGCCCTGGCCCACATCGCCGAACATGGTCCCGAACATGAGGAGGAAGGTGGCCGCGAACAGGGGGGTGGGATCGACCTCGCCGTAACGGGGGATGCCATATTGATGGACCAGCAGGGCAAAGGGGGCCAGGAGGCGCTTGCGAGTCGGCACCGTCGGCACCAGGGGCCTTTCCTCTGGCAGGGGGTCGCGGCTGGTAAGGGCGAAGGGCAGGCTTAGGGTCTCGCGCAGCCGCTGCTCCAGTTTCTTCACTGCGGCCGCCGGGACCCAGCCCGTGAGCTGGGCCAGGGCGCCGCGGCCGTGGATGGCGGCATCAAGCTGGACCAGGGGCTCCGCCAGACGCAGTATCTCCCGACTGGCGATCAGGCGTTCCAGGAGACCGGCCGACCAGTCCGCCAGCCGTTGGCTCAGGGCCTGGCGTTGGGCGGCGGTGGCCTCGCGGCGGCGGGCCAGCTCGGCGCGCATTACCTGGGGCTCGTGGTCCAGCTCCGGGGGGATGGGCAGGTGACGGAAGCCGGCGCTGCGTAGCACGGATTCGAGTTGGGCCTCCTTCTCCCCGCTGGGGCCGACGATGACGACATGGGCATCATCGCCGGTCACCATGTACTGAAAGAGCAGGTGATCCGCCAGGCCCACCGCCCCTTCGAGTTGGCGCAGGTTGGCGTAGGGGACGACGCCCACGTAGAAATCCAGGAAGCGCGTCTTGCTGCGTAGCATCCCCAGGTCGATATTGAGGTCCTCGAAATTGCTCAGGGCCGACTGCTGTTCCCGGATCAGGCGATCCTCGTCTTCGATAGCGCGGAATTGCTCCTCGTAGTGGGAGGTCTCCTCCCAGACACCGCCCAGCCAGTTATTGGTCTGCACCAACTCGTCCTCGGGGATGACGCGGGGGTTGAGCGGCGCGCCCTCGGTCGGGAGGGGGATCAGCTTGGTGACCTTTTCCAGGCGGGAACTGGCTTGCCGCCAGGTGTCGCGGTAGGGGAGGCCGGGCTGGCCATCGAGGTCGTCATGTTCCGGCGTACGGGCGTCGGCGTGGAAGCTCTCCAGCTCCGCCAGGGTCAGGGAGGCCTGGGGCAGCTCCTCGCCCAGGACCAGGATGCGGACGTGCTTCATGGGGGTTGGCCGCAACATCCGCTTTTACCCCTGGCTTGGGTGCCGGGTGGGGGACAGGGTGACGGTGTCCATGGCTCAGGCCGCCCTGCCGGTTTTCATGGGGCAACGGGGATTCGCCACCTCGATGGCGATCTCCACCAGCTCCGTGGGGAGTTCGAGCAGCCGTCCCTGGAACAGGGAGAAGAGGGCGAGCAGGTCCTGTTCCCGCTGGATCAGATAGGCCAGGGCGCGGGCCACGCCTGAATGACCGCGGCTGATGACTTGCCGGGTCTCCTCGCGGACATGGGCGTTCAGGCGCCGCTGGACGTCCACCAGGTCCAGGCTCCCGGCGAGCTTGGCATCCAGTGGCGCCGGCAGGGCCGTCAGCACCTGGGCGAAGGTTCCCAGATTGACCAGGGCCAGCAGGCGGTCGCGGTGCATCCGGCCCAGGGAGGGGACCAACTGGAAGAAGGTCTCGCTGGGCGAGAGCTGGTAGGAGAATCGAAAGCGCAGCAGCCAGAGGATATCCACCCGGTCGAGGACGGCCCCGATCAGATGACGCAGGGAATGGGCACCCGTGTCCTCGAAGGGGGCGATCTCGCGGACCAGACCGGTCAGATATCGCTGGTCGATGGCCGCCTCCAGGGCAAAGGGTTCGTGCTTGCGCTCATAGACCTCCCGGGCCTGGCGGGCAATGATGCTGTAGGGTCCTCCCTCCAACTGGCGCAGCAGTTCGAGCACATTCTCGGCCTGGAAAAGCTGGTCCTGTTGGGGTAGCCGCAGGTTAGGCGGGAGTTCGTAGAGGTTGGCGGCGATCTCCTTGCGATCCAGGTCGAAGAGTTTGCCGCGGATGAGGGTCTTGAGATTGGACAGGGCATAGTGACGACCCCAGTCGAGGACCAGGGTCCGCTCGATCGCCGACATGGGCAGGATCAGGATGCGCAATTCCGAGAGCAGGGTCTTGATCAAGGCCTGCTCCACCGCCCGGCTGCGGGTCTTGACCGGGAGTTGACTGTCCAAGGCCGCCGTCAGCCCGAAGATCTTCGCCAGTTCTTCCAGTGGGCGATGGGCCAGGGTCGCGAGGGTGCCAGGGGTAAAGAGGCGCGTCGCCATCGCCGAGACGCGCGTGTTGAGGTAGGCCTGGTGCGCCGAGTGTTTCATGTCCGAGGCGTGACTGATTCAGGAGGTCTGTCGGGGGAATCCAGATTCAGTCCACCTTCAGTCCGCCGCCAGGAGGAGGTCGAAGGCCGCCACCAGGGCGTCCTCCTCCCGTTCCTCCGCCATATTGCGGAGCTGGACATGGCGCTCGTCATAGCGGCGCTTGAGTTCGGCGATCGTCTGCTCGGCGCGCTCCTCGGATTTCTGGATGTAGCCCTTGTGCAGGTCCGGAATACGGGCGCGGAACCGCTCTTCCTGAGCCTTGGCCTCGGCCACCGCCGCCTGAACCAGCCGCTCAGCCTCTTCCTCCGCCTGCTGCGCCAAGCCCTCGGCACGCATCTCGGCTTCTAGAAGTCGTTTGAGGGTGTCGTCCAAGGTGGCGCCTCCCGTAGAAAATTAGTAGTAGATTATATTACCTGTTCCTCAAGGACTCTTTCGCCCAAGCAGGAATTTTCTTGCGCCAGGTCAATATTTCCCAGGAGGAATGATAATTATCGATCGCCAACCGCCAGGCCAGGGTAGGGAGCGGGGCCCCGTCGCGATCCAGCGGGGGGGGGGAATGCCGGGGGGCCTCGGTCAGACCCCGCCGCCGCGATGGATGGTCTCGTAGTAGAGCTTCTCCAGGGCGAGCTTGTGCCGGGTCTCTTCGCTGGTGAGGTAGCGGAAGAGGTCGCGGATGGGGCCCACGGGGGTGGTCTCGGCGAGTTCGGCATAGTGCAGCATGGCGGCGTGCTCGCGGCCCATGGCGTATTGGAGGACCGCCTGGTCGTCGGGGTTTTCGCCCAGGTCGGGGAGGTGGATGCAGTCGGAGAATTGGCTGTCGCTGGCGGTGCGCTGGACCTCGGCCTGGATCTGCTCGGCCAGGTCGTGGCGCTCCGCCAGGTCGCGGAAGAGGGCATGGTGGGCCTGTTCCTCGGCGGCCAGCTCCTCGACCAGGTAACGGATGCGCTTGCTGACCTTGGGGATGAGGTCGGTGTAAAAGTCGCGGGCCGAGGCCTCGAAGGAGGTCGCTACCGCCAGTATTTCGCCCAGGCTGGTCTTGCCGCGCAGGAGTTGGATGTCGTGGGTGCCTTCGGTCATCTGGGGGTCTCCCGTTCACGGAGGGCGGAATGGATGCTGGCGGCGACCCGGTGGCCGTCGGCCACGGCGGTGACCACGTCCGGACCGCGCACCATGTCACCGGTGGCCCAGAGCCAGTCCTCGCTGGTGCGGCCGCCGTCATCTGTCTGGAGGCGGCCGCGCTGCCAGGCGAGGCACTCAGTGAGATCATCGCCTAGTAGGCTAGTATCGGTCATCTGGCCGATGGCCTCCACTAGCATCTCGGCGGGGTGGCACTGCTCGTCGGACGCATCGTAGGTGGGGGCGAAGCGGCCCTGGTCATCAAAGATGGCCTTGACCCGCCAGGTCTTGAGGCCCGTTACCCGTCCGTCCTGGATCATGACCTCCCGGGGACCGCGGGCGGCCAGGATCCGGATGCCTTCCTCGCCCGCCTCGCGGATTTCCTCCGGGTCGGCCAGGAAATGCTCAAGGTCCTCCAGGGCGGTGACGATGACCCGGACCTCGCCGTAGGCCCGCCGCTGCAGGCGCGCCAGGGTGCGGGCCATGTCCATGGCGACGTTGCCGCCGCCGATGACCAGGGCCTGACGCGGGGTGCCAAAGTCCACGCCGGCGGTGGCCTGGCGCAGCAGGTCCACGGCCTTGCGCACGTCCGGGTGGTCGCTGCCGGGGATGCGGGTGGCCCGGCCCAGGTGCAGGCCCAGGGCCAGCAGCACGATATCGTATTGCCCGCGCAGGTCCGCCAGGGTGAGATCACCGCCGACGCGGCAGTTGCAGCGGATCTCCACCCCCACCGAGCGGATGATGTCGATGTCGCGGTCGATGGCGGCGTAGGGCAGGCGGTACTCGGGGATGCCCCAGCGGGTCATGCCGCCGGGTTGACCCTGGGCCTCGAAGACGGTGACCCCATGGCCCTGGCGGGCCAGGTCGAAGGCGGCGGTGAGTCCCGCCGGACCGGCGCCGACGATGGCGATCCGGTGGCCGGTGGCCGGGCCCGGACCGCCAACGATGGCACGCACCCGCTCCGGGGTCACCTGGTCCAGGAGGTGGCGTTTGAGCCAGCGGATGGCGATGGGGTCGCCCTCGTGGCGGGCGGCGCAACTGGTCTCGCACTTGTGGGTGCAGACCCGGCCGCAGACCGCCGAGAAAGGATTGGTCTCGTAGAGCAGGCGCACCCCGCGTTCGTAGTCCCCATCACGCACGGCGGCGATGTAGTCCGGGATCGCCATGTGGGTGGGGCAGGTGGCGATGCAGAGGCCGCAGGAGACGCAGCGATCGGCCTCCTGGCGCGCTGCTTCGAGGTCGTAGCCCTGGACGATCTCGGCGAAGGAGTCGATCCGTACCTCGGGCGCCAGCTCCTCCATCGGGATGCGGCTCGCGGCGGTGAGCCGGTGGCCGGCGGGGCGGTGGTAGCCCAGGGCCTCCCGATCCCAGGAATGGGTGTCCAGGCCCGGGGTGAAACGGAAGGCGTCCGGGTCCCCGTCCACCCAGGTGTAGCTGTTGGACATGGACAGCGATTGGGTCATGCAGACATCAACGCAGAGGGCACACCAGCAGCAACGGCCATAGTCGATGCGGGGGCGCAGGCCCGAGTCGCCTAGGCGGGTCTCGATGCCCGCCACCGGCACCATGTCGATGGCGGCGTTCTGGCAAATGGCCTCGCAGGTCCCGCAGCCGATACATTTCTCCAGGTCATTCTGGTGGAAGCCGCGATAACGGGGGGCGCCGGGGCGGTCCCGGAGCGGGTCGCGGATGGTCACCGGATCGCGGAAGAGGTTCTTCCAGGCGGTGAAGGGGGAGAGGACGTCGCGGACGCTCATCGCTCGATCTCCGGCGGATAGGTGTGCAGGGAGACCATGAGGGCCGCCACGTCGGCGATATTGCAGTTGACGATCATGCGCTCCAGCAGGGCCATGGCGTGGGTGTAGGAGGGGCCACGCACGTTCACCCGGCGCGGGTAGCCGCTGCCGTCGGTGACCAGGTAATAGCCGTACTCCCCCCTGGAGCATTCGCCACGGACATAGGTTTCACCGGGTGCGATCTTCCAGTGCAGGACGCTGGGGATGCTGGCCATGAAGGGGCCCTGGCGGGGCATGCGGGCCAGGATCTGGCGGATCAGGTCGATGGACAGCAGCAGATCCCGGCGGCGCACCTCGGCGCGGGTGAAGATATCCGAGTCCTGGCCCGTTACCGGCTCGAAATCCAGTTGGGGATAGACCAGGTAGGGGAAGTCCCTGCGCACGTCCCGGGGGACGCCGGCGGCGCGGGCGTTGGGGCCGGTGACGCCGTAGGGGTCCAGCCAGGCGGGGTCGATGATCCCCTGGCCAACGGTGCGCCGTTTGAAGACGGCGTTGTGGAACATCGTCTCCTGGACGTCATGGAGGATGCCTTCGATCTCCCGCAGGGTCTCGGCCATGCGCGGCTCGAAGCCCTCCGGCAGGCCATCGCGGACCCCGCCGGGGAGGATGAACATGTGGTAGATGCGGGCACCGGTCAGCTCCTCGAAGCGGTCGAGCATCAGGTCACGGCCATAGGTGGTCCACTGGCCGATCACCCCCAGGCCCAGGGCGCCGGCCTGGCCGCCCAGGTACATGAGGTAGCTGTTGATGCGGCCCATCTCGAGGATGAGGGTGCGGATCCAGTTCGCCGTTTCCGGGACCTGGATGCCCGCCAGTTCCTCCACGGCGGCGGCATAGCAGTATTCGTTGAAGTCCGGCTCGGGGACGCAGATGCGGCAGACGATGGGGAAGCACTGGATGAAAGTGCGCCGCTCCATCAGCTTCTCGAAGCCGCGGTGCAGGTAGCCCACGTGGACTCGGCCCTCCACGACCTCGTCACCGCAGACGGTGAGTTCCACCGCCATGTTGCCGGTGATGCCGGGATGCTGGGGGCCCTGCCAGAGCTTGAGGTACTTGCCCGAGCTCAGGTCGATGTCGAGGCTGCCATCCGGGCGGGTGGCGGGATACTGGCTACGGTCGGGAGTGAGGCCCATGTCAGCCTTTGCCTCCCGTGGCGGGCGGCTCGGCGCGGGGAAGCGCCGGCGGGTAGAGTTGCTGTTGCATGTGGGTCGCCGGGTCCAGGGTCTCGCGGCCGGGGCGCTGGGCAAAGGTCTTTTGGGCGTATTCCAGGGTGTCGAAATCGCGCCGGTAGGGTGGAATTTCGTGCCAGCCCTCCAGGATGAAGTCCTCGTGGAGACGGGGGCTGCCGGGGAAGTCGATACCGAACATCTCCCTCAGTTCCCGCTGATAGGTGGCGGCGGTGGGCCAGAGATCGTGGATACTTTCCATTCTGGCCGGGTCCCGGGGGATGCGCACCCGCAGGCCCAGGTCCAGGCGCGCGGCGCGGTTGCAGAGCAGGTAGGTGAGCTGGAACTGCCCCGCCTCCAGCCAGTCCACGGCGGTGAGCAGGACCAGGTGGCGGAAGCCTTCCCGGTCCCGCAGGTGCAAGAGGGCCGGGCGCAGATGTGCGGGCCCTAGCTCGACAAAGGCCAGGTCCGGCCGCTGCGCGATCAGGTCGCCGGCGGCGAAGAGGGCGCTCAGGTGCCCGTGAATCTCGGTAAAACCATTCCGCATCATGCTTACCAGTTGTAGTCCGGCATGTCCCAATCCTGGATGACCTGCTTCTGATTGGCCTTGTACCAGGCAAAATTTTTCGCGTACTGGTTGGCGCCCTCGGCCTTGCCGGCGCGGATGAGCCCCTTGAGGTCCAGGAAGCCGGCGAGCAGGGCCTCGGGCCTGGGCATGCAACCGGTGATGTAGAGGTCCACCGGCAGATACTGGTCCAGCCGCTTGATGGTGTTGTAGGAATCGAAGTACATGCCGCCGTTGATGGTGCAGGAACCCAGGCCCACCACGTACTTGGGGTTCTGCATCTGCTCGTAGGAGCGGATGACGCGCTTGAGGGTCTTGACCGACAGGTAGCCGGAGATGACGAAGAGGTTGGCCTGCCGCGGGGTGGGTCGCCACTGGATGCCGTAGCGGTAGGCGTCGAAGCGCGGTGTCATGAGGGGGCGCATCTCAATGGCCCCGCAGCCGGTGCCGAAGCCGAGGATCCAGATGGATTCGGACCTGGCCCAGTTGAAGAGGTCCTCGATGATCTGGAGGTAGGCCGGGCGCTGGACCTCGGGCAGGGCCTCGCAGTAGTAGTCCCGCAGGGGCTCGACCTCGAATTCAACCCCGTCCGGGCCCTTGACCAGGCGCTTTTGCAGTTCCGGCTTCAATGATGTCATCTCCTTCATACCCACAAGACCCCCAACACGCCCAGCGGCACCGCCCAGACCAGGAACCAGCGGATCGACTGCTCGACCCGAAAGCGCGGGAAGACGACGCCGACCAGGACCGAGACCATGTAAATCAAAAAGACCTTGAGGAAGAAGACCGGCCAGCTCGTCGCCCCACCGAAGAACAAGTTCATATAAATGATGATCTTGGCGATGGGGAAGATGGCCCGGTTGGTCTGCATCAGGGCCAGGTAGGAGGAGTGGTACTCCGTCGGCGGACCGATGGGGATCTCCTGGGGCGCCAGCACCAGGTCGAAGGGCGGGCGCATCATGGAGCCGAGGAAGGACAGCATGGCCGCCGCCACCGCCAGGGGATTGGTGAAGAGGGTCCAGTTCAGGAAGCCGCCCTGCTGGGCGGCGACGATTTCGGTCACCGACAGGGTCTGGTATTGGAGGGCCACGGCGAAGACTGCCAGGCCGAAGGGCAGCTCGGAGGCGGTGACCTGGGACAGGCCACGACTGACGCCAATGGCGGCATAGGGGTGGCCGCTCTCGCCGGCGCCCAGGGCCATGCCCAGGGTGCCGAAGAAGACGAAATAGAGGGCCAGGATGAGGTCGCCGGCGAAGGACAGGTTGGCGAACATCTCGTTGCCATACAGGGTCGGCACGAAGAGGACGAGGCCGATGCCCCCCGTCAGTCGGAAGACCGGCCCCAGGTAGAAGTGGACGCCGTGACTGATGGAGGTGCGCAGCCCGTAGTTCTTGATCAGATCCACGTAGTTCTGCCAGATGGGGATGCCGTGGCGGCGCCCGACCCGGGCGGCGATCTTGGCGATCAGGGCATTCAGCAGCAGGCCGTAGTTGAAGACGATGAACAGCGTCAAGAGGGAATAGGGAATCTTCATCCAGTCGAAGGTCATGGCTGGACCCCCAGGCCCCACAGCAGGACCATGACGGCGAAGGCCAGAAAGTGAAAGGCATAGGTCTGGCCGTTGCCGGTATAGAGGCGTCGCCCCAGATCGCCCGCGGTGTGCAGCAGGTCGGTGAGGGTCTCCCAGAAACGGGTAGCCAGGGGCAGGGTGAGGAAGCCCAGGGCCTTACGGTAGGGGGCGAAAAAGTTCCAGGCGAAGTGGGTGGTCTCCGGCCGGAAGGGACGCTCGGCGGCGAAGGCGATATTGAACTGCTTGACCTTCTGAGCGCGGCGGTTGACGAACAGCAGCCAGGCGAAGACCGTCGTAAAGATGACGCCGATGATGATCATGATGGCGACCGGGTTCCAGTAGCCGTAGTGGCTGGAGATGACCAGGCCCTCCCAGTCCAGGCCGCCGTTAGGGAAGAACTGGCCGATGTAGGCATCGACCCGGCGCAGGGCCAGGCCCGGGAAGAGGGCGAAGGCCATGAGCAGGGCGACGAACAGCATCTGCGGCAGGATGATCCAGAAGGGGGCCTCCCGGACGCGCCGGTGCTCGTCCTTCAGTTGGCCGAGGAAGATGGTGTGGATGAGCCGGAAGAGATAGAGGAAGGCGATAGGGCCGGCGAGGAAGAGGATCACCAGCGGCAGTCGGACCTCGGTGTCAAGGATGGCATTGTAAAAGATCCAGCGCCCGCCGAAACCGGACAGGGGCGGCACCCCCGAGATGGCGATGATGCCGATGAGGACGGCGATGAAGGACAGGGGCATGAGGGTGATGAGGCCGCCCATGCGGTACATGTCGCGGGTGCCGGTGCGCTTGGCCACGCCGCCCACCGAGAGGAAGAGCATGGACTTGTAGATGTAGTGGTTGACGACGAACATCAGGGCCATGAGCCAGCCCAGGTGGTTCATCAGGCCCAGGCCGAACATGGCATAGCCCATCTGGCCGATGGAGGAGTAGGCGAGCAGGCGCTTGGCGTCCTCCTGGAAGACGGCCAGCAGGTTGCCGATCAGGGCGGTGCCGGCGCCGATCCAGAGCAGCAGATGGGTCAGCTCGACGCCATAAAGCTGCTGCTTGCCCATGGTCATGAGCAGGATGAAGAGCCCGAAGAGGCCGGCCTTGAGCAGGATGCCCGAGACCATGGGGGATACGTCCGTCTCCGCCTCGGCATGGGCGCCGGGGAGCCAGATGTGCAGCCCCAGGGCGGCGGTCTTGGTCATGAAACCAATGGCCAGCAGGGCGAAGACCCAGCCCGAGAGGGGCGCGGGCACCTGGGCAAGGGCGGCCAGTTCCAGCCCTGGGCCCCCCTGGGCCGCCAGGGCGAAGCCCGTCAGGATGAGGAAGGCGCCACCCAGGGAGAAGAGGAGGTAGGACAGGGCATGGGGCTCCGAGGCCTTACCGCGCAGGATGAGGAAATAGGAGCCTAGGGTCAGCAGTTCCCAGGCGGCGAAGAACTCAAAGCTGTCCTCGGCGAGGAGGAGGATCGCCAGGCCGGCGTACATCAGCAGGGCCGAGGGGTAGAAGCCGGGCCGCCGGCCCTGGGCATCGTAGCTGGCGAGCAGGGTCACGGCTCCGCCCACCAGGAAGATGATGGCGAAGATGAGGCGCAGGGGGTCGTACAGGTCGTAGGTGGCGGCAAAGAAGGCCAGCAGGCCGGCGATGGCCAGGGAGTTCTTGATCCAGGCCGGCAGCCATTCCAGTCCCAGGAAGAGAAGCGCGAAGGCCAGGGGCCAGGTGAATAGCAGTTGATTTTGACCGGACAGTTCCCCCCAGAGATAGCCCAGGCCCCAGGCGGCGGCCAGGGCGGCGAGGATGGGGATCAGCTTATGGAATGGGCAGGCGAGGGCCGCCGAGCCCGCCGTTGCCGCCGCGGCATAAGCCCCCGGGACCTCCATCGGCAGGGGCTCTCTGCGATAGGCGGCCTTGATCGTCGCCGCTTCCGCGACCGGGAATGGGCGTTTGATGGCATAGCCGAACCACCGGAACAGGTAGCCAGCCTCGATCAGGGTGCCGAAGAGGATCAGGCTCAGCAGGGCCAGCCGGTCCTGGGCGGCGAGCAGGTGGACCAGTTCCCACTTGGCGTAGAAGCCGGGGAAGGGCGGCAGGCCGGTGAGCAGGGCGAGGAAGCTGACAAAGGCCAGGATGAAGAGCGGCCGGCCGCGCAGAATGGCCCAGTCGGCAAGATCCCGTCCCGGGATCAGCCCGGAGAGCCAATAGAACCCCGCCTTGGCTATCGCGTGGGCGGCCAGGACGCCGCAGGCGATGAAGAAATAGCGGTCGCCGAGGATGTCGCGCTGGCCGATGATCACCAGCACCAGGCCGGTCTGGGCAACCGAGGAATAACCCAGCAGGCGGCGGTCCTGGCTTTGGGGCAGGGCCAGGAGGTTGGCGGCGAGGAAGGTGAGGATGCCGATGCCCGTGGTCACCGGCAACCACTCCGCCCCGCCGATGACGAGCAGCTTATCCACCGCGAAGAGGGCGGCGGTGCCGCTGGCTGCGGCGAAAATGGCCGAGAAGGCGGGGTGGGCCGCTTCGTAAATGTCCAGGGCCCAGCCGTTGGCCGGGAAGGGCTTCAGCTCGACCACCAGGGCGATGAACATCAGCAGGAAGGCGATGCCCCCGCCGGCCTGCATGACCCAGGCGCTCCCAACGCCCAGTGCGGAAGCGGCTCCGGCTAGGCCATCCAGGTTGAGAGTGCCGCTGGCGTGGTAGGCAAAGATGATCCCGATCAGCAGCAGGACGGAGACGAACTGGGCCACCAGCAGGTACTTGAAGCCCGCCGCCAGGGCCCGCTCGTCGTCCGACAGCAGGATGAGGCCGGCGGTGGCAATGGCGATCAGTTCCATGAAGACGAAGAGATTGAAGAGGTCGCGGGTGAGGATGATGCCGTTCATGGCCATGATCGCCACCAGCAGCACCGCCATGGCCCGGTGACCTTGCGCCAGCAGTTCAGCCTTTAGATACAGGGCCGAAAGCAGGCCAGTCAGGTTGACGATCAGGATCAGGGCGGCTTCGGGCAGGCCGAGCCGCAGGTTGATGGCAAAAGGGGGCGGGGCGCCGGCGGTGAGGATCTCCGCCGGGCCGGTCTGCCCGGTCACCAGGGCCAGCAGCCAGATCGCGGCCAACCAGGCCATGAAACCCAGGGTGGCAAGGCTGATCGCCCAGGCGGCAAAAGGCCGCCGGGGGCCGAGCAGACCCAGGAGGAAGGCGGCGCCCAGGGCGGTCGCGATGAAGAAGATGGGGCTTAGCATGTCGGCATCGGGGCGAGGGTCGGGATGCGGCTCGCCGTTCCCGGGCCGCCGTGTCGAACAGGATAGGGGTTTACCATTTCAGGTCCGTGAACTTGGCGATATCCAGGGTGCGCCGCTTGGCGAAGAGCTGGTAGGCGTAGGCGAGCATCAGGGCCGTGGTGCCCAGGCCGATGACGATGGCGGTGAGTACCAGGGCTTGGGGCAAGGGGTCTATGACCCGGGCGGCGGCCTCGCTGGCGGTCAGGGTGGCGTCGAGGATGGGCGCCGTGCGTCCGCGCAGGTAGCCCACGGCGACGATGAGGATATTGACCCCGGTGCTGGCGAGGGTGAAGGCGACGATGATGCGCAGCAGGTTGGGCTGGGTCAGGGCGCCGTAAAAGCCGATCAGAATCAGCAGGAAACCCGTGGTCAGGGCGATCTGGGCAAGATCCGGCATCAGGATTCCTCCGTCTCGGACAAGCTGGCGAGGATGGAGGAGAATTCCGCGCCGACCTTGAGCCCGATCAGGGCCGAGATGAGGGGGATGGCCCCGGCGGAAAAGAGATCCCCCAGCGTGCCCAGGGGCAGGATGCGGTTGTCGAGAAAGCCCCCGGCCAGGACCAGGCCCAGGAGGCCGATGCCGACGAAGAGCAGGCCGGAGAGGGCCTCCAGACCCGTAATCAGGCGGTGGCTGAAGCGCTTGAGGGGCGCGGCCAGCAGCAGGAGCAGGGTCGCCGAGGCGAGGATGGCGCCGCCCTGGAAGCCGCCGCCCGGTGTCAGATGGCCGTTGGCGAAAACATAGACCCCCAGCAGCAGGATCATGGGTGTCAGCAGTTGGCTACCGGTGGTCAGCAGTTCGCCCACCGGGACCGGAGCGCCCCGCTGGCCCGGGTTAGCCGCGCCCGGCCGGTCCTTTGCCCCGGGCTCCGCCCCCTCGTCCGGCTGTTGTTTCGACCCCTGCCGCGCCCCGGGTCCCGCCAGGACCAGGCCGACGATGGCCGCCGTCAGGAAGAGCACCGTGACCTCCCCCAGGGTATCCAGGCCGCGGTAGCTGATGACGATGGCGGTCACCAGGTTGGCGGCCCCCAGGTCCTGGGCGGTGCGCTCGGCGTAGTAGAGAGCGGTCGGATTCAGGGCCGGGTCCGGGATGTAACCCACCAGCAGGTTGGCGAAGAGGGCACCCAGGACGGCGAGCAGCAGCAGGGCGGCCAGACGCTTAATCATGGTCGTCAACCTCGGGTCCGCCGCGCCGCAACCGGCCCAGCACGAAGAAGAAGAGGAAGGTAGTCAGGCCGCTGCCGATGGCGGCCTCGGTCATGGCGACGTCCGGGGCCGCCAGGATCAGGAAGAGCACCGAGGCGAAGAGGCTTACCAGGCTCGAGGCCAGGATGGCAATAGGCAGGGACCGGCCGCCGATGGCTACCAGGGCGGCGACGATCATCGCCAGGCCCAGCAGGCCGGCCAGGATCAGGGTCAGGTCGCTCATGAGGCCTCCCCGGTGTCTTCCGCCAGTCGGTCCACCCGGGTAAGGGGCGATTTTTTCAGGCCGACCCGGTGTGCCGCGCGGGCCAGGATCTGGGACGAGAGGGGGTTGGTAAAGAGGATGAAGAGCCCGATGAGCAACAGCTTGAGGCCCCATTCGGGGCGCAGGCAGCCGATGCCGGCCAGGCTCAGGAGGGTGCCCAGGGTGGTGGCCTTGGTGCCGGCCTGGATGCGGTTGAAGACGTCGGGCATCCGGACCAGCCCGAGGCCGCCGAGGAGCAGGAAGGCGGCACCGGCTACCAGCAGCAGGCCGCCGAGCAGATTGAGCGGCGTGATGGGAAAGAGGCTCGCGTCCATCAGAGTCCTCCCTCCAGGTAACGGGCGACCACGATCACCCCCAGGAAGGAGAGGAGGGCATAGATGAGGGCTACATCGAGGTAGATGCCGCGGCCCTCGACCAGAGTGGTCAGCAGGATGCCGGTGATGGCGATGATGGTCAGGACGTCGAAGGCCACCACTCGGTCCGCCGCCGTGGGGCCCTGGAAAAAACGCCAGAGGGCCAGCAGGAAGGCGACCCCGGCCAGGCCGGCCGCCAGGGCCAGGAGGAACTCAACCATACATGACCTCCAGATAGCGCTCGAAACCGGCGACGATGCTGGCCGTGGCCCCTTCGATGTCGTCGTGATCCACCCGCACCCAATGGACGTAGAGCCACTCGTCCTGGAGTTCCACCGTCAGGGTCCCCGGTGTCAGGGTGATCGAACTGGCGAGCAGCAGGCGCCCCATGTGGCTTTTCAGCCGGGTGCGCACCTTGACGATGCCGGGATTCAGGGGCAGTGAAGGCGACAGGACCAGGGTGGCCAGGCGCAGGTTGGAGCGGACCAGTTCCTTCAGGAAGTACAGCAGGTAGAGGGGGGCCGCCCGCAAGGCCGCCGGGGTGGCCCTGAACTCAGTCAAGGGGGATAGGCTGCCGCGGAACAGGCTAGCGATCACCAGCGCCGCCACCAGGCCCAGTATGAGGACATCCGGGGCCAGGGAGGCATTGAGCATCAACCAAAGGGTGAGCAGGATGAAGAACAGCGGGACCATGAGTCGATTGGGGCCAAAAGGGGAGAAGAGGCTGTCACCGACCGTCGCCAGGTAAACCAGGGGCGTGGAGAGTGACGGGGAGGGCACGGGGCCGCATTAAAAAGACTGGCCAGTGTGCCACCGCCTCAATATTTTAGCTAATGCTAATATTCTTTCGTTACCTTTGCGTGAAGATTGCAAGGCAAGCGTTGCCTTTGCGATTGCGCAATGACACCGGGGGCTACTTCCTATAATTTTGCTCGGGAATGGGCCGGGCCGCTTCGGCCCCTGTCCTTGACGAACTCCCGAGAGGCCCATCACCGATGGATACTTTTACGCGTAACTACAGCATCGGCCTGGCGTCCCTGGCGCTGGCCCTGGTCCTCTTCTGGCTCTATTCCCTCTGGGCACCCCGGGTTTGGGAACTGAATGAGCTTCTGGAGGCAGAGTCGGTAGTGGCCGCTTACCCCTATGCCTTTCGGGTGGTTGAGTTCAGCGATGGGGTTGCCATCCTCTCGACCCCGCGGTCCTTCGCCTTCCCGGCTGTCCGCTTTCTGCCCATTCTTTACCCGGAGTTGGCGAATCTGGCCCAGGAGGACCCCCGCATGGTCGCCGCGCAGCAGCGCCTCATTGACGCTCAGAAAGGGGCCATGGAATTGGTTCAGAAGCAGCCGGACGTGCGCCTGGTCCGCTGGATGCTGGATGTCGGTTGGCTTGCGGACCATGGCATCCAGGTCCAGCAGACCGATATCGAGGAGGCTACGCCCTGAGGGCCAGGGGGATGGTGACCTTGATCCGTCGGACTCCACCCCCATCCATTAAATAGCTATCCGGCGCTTAAACTCCGTCGGATGAATTTTCAGAAACCCTAGCCAAGGCCAATTGAAGGATGCGTATCGCGATTACCAGCCAAAACTTCAAAACCATCACGGGCCATGCCGGCAAAACCCGCCGCTTTCTGGTTTATGAGACGGACAGCCAGTGCCTGCCAACCGAGGTGGAACGGATCGACCTGCCGGCGGAGATGTCTCTGCACGCTTACCACGGCGAGGATCATCCGCTCTTTCTTGCCGGGCTTGAATCCCTGATCACCCAGGGGGCGGGCCAGGGGTTCGTGCAACGTCTGAGCCGACATGGCATCCGGGTGTTTGTGACCAGTGAATCCGATCCGGTGCAGGCCGCCTCCCGGGTGGCGGCTGGGGTGGCCCTTGCCCCCGGGCTGCCGCACGACCACGAGCATGATGACGAGCACGCACCGGGTCATAACCAGGGTCGGAATCTCGGCCAGGTTCGCCTGGCGGGACGGGGCCAGCCTGCCGTGCTTGTTCAGCCCAAGAGTGCGTGACCCCATCCACCATCGGGTAAATCCATTTTAATTTCAACCCAACTCGAGTCCCTGGCCAAGGGGCCCCTCACAAACCCTCGCATGGAGATAACCCACATGAATTTCACCAAGAACACTGGCACCATTGACCGCGCCCTGCGCGCCATCGTTGGCCTGCTCCTGATCGGCCTGACTCTGACCGGCATCATTGGCGTCTGGGGCTGGATTGGTGTCGTCCCCCTGGCGACCGCCGCCCTCGGCTGGTGCCCGGCCTACACCCTGCTTGGCATCAAGACCTGCCCGACCAAGAACTAAGAGGTAAGTCCCGGCCGCGGCCGGGCCCTGGTCACCCTTAACCCCTTCGAGAATCCGATGTTCAAGTCCACTCTCATTACCGGTCTCGTGCTGGCCGTCATGATGCTGCATACCCAACCCGCGACCGCGGATCTTGATCGGAGCCAGGTTCTCCAAGTGGTATCCGGTCCCATGGCTATTGTCCCTGCAATGGTCATCTGCGCGGTGTCGGCCAGGGCTGTTAACCCCACTTAACTTTCCCTCCGAGGAGTACGGCATTGTGAAGAAGTCTCTTATTGCCATGGCTCTCACCCTGGGCTCGGGCCTGGCCCTGGCGGAGAGCCAGCCGGTGACCCTGGTGCTTACCGAGGATGACACCATGACCCAGGGTATCGCCCTGGTGCTCGCTAATCAGATGCAGGAGCAGGGCGCGCAGGTCAGCATCCTCTTGTGCGATCAGGCCGGGGATCTGGCGCTGAAGGATGCCGGGGGCGAGCCCCTCAAGCCCAATAACGTCACCCCGGCGCAGTTGCTGGACGGTGCCATCAAGAAGGGTGCCACTGCCTCGGTTTGTGCCCTCTATCTGCCGAACACCGGTCACAAGCCGGAGGATCTCAAGGAAGGCATCATCCCAGCCAAACCCGCCGAGATGGGCCGTGCCCTACTGGAGCCCAATCGCAAGGTCTTTACCTTCTGATTGTCTGGCCAATGACCCTTCTAACCACCCCGGGACCCCGGAAGAGGTCCGGGGTCCCCCGCACCTCTGGGCTAATTCCGTCCAGAATGTAACCAATCAATGACCAAAGAGGTTTCAATCATGGATACCTCCGTCGCCAACAACCCCGTCCTGCCCCGCTTGAATGAGCCAGCCCCGGCCTTCAGTGCCCCTACCACTCATGGGGTTAAGACCCTGGAGGACTACAAGGGCAAGTGGTTGGTGCTTTTTTCCCATCCGGCCGACTTCACTCCGGTATGTACCACCGAATTCATCGCCTTTGCCAAGCGCCATGCCGATTTCCAGGCCATCGGCTGTGAACTCTTGGGTCTATCCATCGACAGCACCTACTCCCACATCGCCTGGGAGCGCAATATCAAAGAGAAGTTTGGCGTCGAGATCCGCTTCCCCATCATCGCCGACCTGTCCATGCAGGTGGCCAAGGCCTATGGCATGATTCAGCCCGGCGCCAGCGACACCTCGGCGGTGCGGGCCACCTTCATCATTGACCCACAGAGCATCCTGCGCGCCATGGTCTACTACCCCATGAGCAATGGCCGATCCATTGATGAATTCGTGGGCCTAGTCAAGGCGATGCAGACCTCGGACCAGAATAAGGTGGCCACGCCGGAGAACTGGCAGCCGGGGGACAAAGTCATTGTGCCGCCACCGGGTACCGCAGAGGCCGCCGAGACACGCATGAACGAAGGTTACGAGTGTACCGATTGGTACTACTGCACTAAAACCCTCTAAGGAAGGGTTCAAAAACAGGTGGTACAAGGCTAAGCCGTAGTCGGGTTACGCCGGGCCAACCCGACCCGATTTAAGACTGTGCCGGTTATTTTTGAACCGTGACTAAAAGTCCCTTCAAGGGTCCCGCCAAGGAAAGTTAGGCGTGACCCGTGGGGCTGGCCGGGCCTGGCTGGCCTGAGCCTTGCCACGCTGGGCAACGTCATGAGTTCGCCCACGAATCCAGGGTCTTTTCCTCACCTTTATCGGGTACCTGACAGGGATGTTGGGCTCCCGCCTCCGTCGTGCCCAGGCAAGCCTTGATGCTGTGCGGGTGATACGTCATTCCCCAGCGGGAACCCCAGTTTATGATCGAGATGCTTGGCTTGATGCTCCTGGTGGCTATCGTCGCGATCCCGGTGGGCGTGCATCTGGGCTTTCGTGCCCCGCGGGTGCGCGAGCAGGGGTCCCCCGCTGATTTTGGCCTCGCCTTCGAGGAGGTCCGCATTCCCACGGTGCGCGGCCGGACCTTGTTTGGCTGGCTGCTGCCGGCGCCGGGTGCCCAAGGTACCCTGGTCCTCTTGCATGGCTGGGGGAGCAACGCGGAACATTTGCTGCCCCTGGCCGCGCCCCTGCGGCGAGGTGGCCTGAATATCCTGCTGTGCGACGCCCGCAACCACGGCGATAGCGACGGGGACACCTTTTCCTCCCTGCCGCGCTTTGCCGAGGACCTCGGCATGGCCATCGCCTGGCTCAGGCACCATCACCCGCGCCGCGCCGCGCGCATCGCCGTTCTGGGCCACTCGGTCGGCGCCGGTGCGGCCTTGCTCGAGACCTCGCGCAATCCGGCCATCGCCGCCGTCATTAGCATCGCCGCCTTCGCCCATCCCGCCGAGGTCACCGAGCACTATCTGCGCCCTCTGCATCCGCCGGCCTTCGTCATCCGCCTGGTGATCCGCTATGTGGAATGGGTCATCGGCCATCGGTTCGACGTCATCGCCCCCATCAATACCGTCCGCCATATCGACTGCCCGATCTTACTGGTCCATGGCCAGGACGACCGTATCGTGCCGGTGGCGGACGCGCGCCGCATCCTGGCCAACTTTCGCGCCCCCGGGGCTCGCTTGCTAGAGGTGACGGGCGCGGGCCATGATTCGGTGGACCGGATCGATCGGTACATCCCAGAACTGCTGGATTTTCTGGACGGGGTGCGTCGGGGTCAGGCGGGGATTCGCGGTTGCGGGGACTTGCTTCGGTTGGCAAGGTGATTTCTGAGCGTCAAGCTAGGGATTGACATTTGTATATTAGCAGATGATAATATACCTAACTTGACGCAACTTCTTGGGAGAGCCTCAAATGCTCAGATCTACCTTCATCGCCGGCGGTTTCGCCCTTTTGCTCGCCAGCGCTAATACTCAAGCCGCCGCCCTGGACGACGCCAGCGCCCGGCAACTGGAACCCGCCCTCAATGGCGAAGTCTCCGCCACGGGCCTCTTCCCCTCCCAGGCGATGGAAGATGCTTTCAACGACTATCTGGCCTGGACCAAGACCGAGGGTCTGAGCCGCCTGGCCGCCTTCGAGCCGGTCGTCCGCGATTTCCCGGAAGGTCAGGGCTCCCTGTCGGGTCGATTTCCCAACCAGGCCATGGAAGACCAATTCAAGGAATACCTGGCCTGGACGGGTGAAGGCCATTCCGGTCTTTTCTACGCCTTCCGCGCCGTCGAATTCAACTAATCGCCATACTGGGGCCATCCCGCGGCCGCCCCTGACGCGTGACGTTTTGGGGGGGTGCGGATTCCCAGGCTGGCTAAGAACCAAAACCCGCGCCGGATGGCGCGGGTTTTTGCGGCTCTCTTTCGTTTGGTGTGGGCGAGGTGACAGACTTCATGGTCTCCTGCGGCCGGGGTGGCACACGCTTTGCGGTTGAAGGGGGATGCCGGCAAGTGGGTGAGCTTGCCGGCGACGAGGTAGGAGATGGTGATCAGGTGCTTGACGGTGCCGTAGCCGCGCGCCTTGGCCTTGGCGGCCTGGATCAGCGAGTTGATCGCCTCCACGCGGCCGTTGGTGAGCTTGGAGTCGAAGGCATTGAGGATGCCGGTCCAGTGGTCCTTGAGGGTCTTGGCGACCTGCTTCATCGGCTCGAGCCGGCAGCGCCGGGCCCAGCTATACCAGCCATCGAGCAGCGGCTCGGCCGCTGCGGTGCTGCTGGCGGTGCGGAAGATCTCGCGCAGGGCCTCCTTGATTTGGAAGGCGCGGTGGGTCTGGAGGTTGAGCTGCCGCCGATCGGCGAACTGCACGATCTGCCGCCCGGTCCAGGCGTGCTTGTCCTTCAGCCACAGGTAGCGGGTGCGCTTGAGTTCAGGGGTGGACTTCGCCTCCTGGCGGCGGACCTCGTCGACGGCCTGGTTGACCCGTTGGATGACGTGAAACTCGTCGAAGGTGACATCGGCCCAGGGCAGGGTCTCGGCGATCCCCGCACGGGAGCGGGCGGACAGGTCGATGCAGACGTGGCGCACCTCCTGGGCGGTCTTGCCGCAGGCCGCGCCGCGCACCCGCGGGACCTTGGCGCGGAGGTGCGCCGGGTACGGGAAGACGTTCAGATGCCGCCACTCCCGCTCCTGGGTGTCGTGCACTGGCTGGTGCTCGGCCCCACAGTGCGGGCAGACGAAGCGGCTCCCCGCGGCGAAGCCGACCCCAAAGTCGATGCGCCCGGCCCGGGGATCGAAGGCCACCTCGGCCACCTTCCACGGCGGCTGCAGACCGAGGGCCACGGTGACCAGCGCGGACGAAGTCAGGGGGTACCCCCGGCGCGACGGCCGACAAAATGGGCAGTAGGAAAAGGCCTCGCCGCCGGACCGCCGCTCCCCGGTCGCCGGTCTTGCTCGCCGGACCGTCTGTTGCGCCCGAGCGGGGCGCCGGGGAGCGGCTCGCGGATGCCGCCTGGTTACCAACACAGCGTGCCCTCACCTGGGGTCCCGGGGGCCAGGTCCCAACCCCCCCGACCCACACCAAACGGAACAGACCCCGGCACTTTCCTTCTTCATCTTCATATCTAAATAGCTTGTCCTTTTCGTCACCTCTAGGTAGCAAGTTTCGCCGCCATTGTGCTGATCGTTGATAAATAAGTAAAAAATCATGCATTGGTGCAATAGTTTTATGGTAATTTGCAACTGCATATTTTTTTGCCACAAAACGGTTGCCACGAAGTTCTGCGGACCAAACACCTCATCCATCAACAGCCGCAACGTGGCCACCTCGTTATCGTCGATGGACACGAAAATCGCCCCATCCTCGCGCAGGAACTGCTTCAGTAGCACCAGGCGCGGATACATCATGCACAGCCAGCGGTCATGCCGATCGAGGGTCTCGCCTTCCTTGCCGACCACCTCCCCCAGCCAGCGCCGTATCTCCGGGCAATTGACGTTGTCGTTGTAAACCCAGCCCTCGTTACCGGTGTTGTAGGGCGGATCGATGTAGATGCACTTCACCTGACCGGCATAGCGGGGGAGCAGGGCCTTGAGGGCGTGCAGGTTGTCGCCCTGGACGATCAGGATTCCACCGTCCCTGTCCGCGCCGCGGGACAAGGCCGACACCGGCTCCAGCAGGCGAAAGGGGACGTCGCTGTGGTGTCTGACCACGGCGTCCTTACCGATCCAATTCAAGGTGGGCATCGCTAACTCACTGATCCCAATATCACTCCGGCATATTCGGCGGGTCCAGATCCTCGACCGGCTCGGCGCGGGTTGGGTCCATCCTGGCGAGCCGATCCTCCAGCAGAGCGGCGTGCTCGTTCTCCTCCTCGACCATCACGGCGGCGAGTTGGCGGACCTCGGGGTCCGGGGAGCCGGCGGCGACCTGAGCGTAGAAGTCGCGGCCGCGGATCTCGTTATGCAGGGCGAGATGGAGGGCCTGGATAGGGGTCATCAGATAATTTAGGTCCTCGTCCTGCTCGGCGGCATTAGCCTCGGGGCTGCCGCCGGCGGCCCACTTGAAGTCCCAGGGTGGGATCTGGGGCAAGGTGATGCCCTTGGCCAGTTCTTCGACCTCCTGGGCGTGCAGGTCGCTCATCCGCGACAGGTAGTCAAAGAGCTCGGCGATCTCCGGGTTGTTGTGGACGGCCAGATTGCCGGCCAGTTCGCGGTAGCGCTCGGCGGACTCGTATTCCAGTTCCAGGGCGTGGGCCAGGAATTCGGGGATAGTGGCGATGCTTGCGGGCTGATGGTTGCTCATAGCTGAAACTCCGCCTCGATTTGCGGGAGGGTGGCGTTGGACAGGTGGGGGGGCAGCCAGGAGGGTAACTGCTGGGCGTAGATGATCCCGAGGGACATGCCGTCGTCCAGCTGGATGCGACGGGCGGCCTCGGCGGGGTCGTCGGTGACCGCCTCATCCTGAGGGTGAACCATATGTTTCCACTCCTTCTGCTCCGGCTGGTAGGTCTGGCAGGGGCTGAGGACGTGGAGGAAGGAAAAGCCTGGGTGCTGGATGGCCTGGACGATCAGGTGGGTCAGTTCGCTGGGGTCGCCGGTGAAGCCACGGGCGATGAAGGAGGCGCCGGCGGCCAGGGCGATGGCGGCGGGCTGGAAACGGCGCACGCCGGTGCCGCGCGGCGTCAGTTTGCTGTTGCGCCAGTCCGGCTGGGTGGTGGGCGAGGCCTGACCCTTGGTCATGCCATAGACCTCGTTGTCCATCACGATATAAGTCAGGTCCATGTTGCGCCGGCAGGCGTGCAGGAAGTGGTTGCCACCGATGGAGAAGCCATCACCGTCGCCTCCCGAAACCACGACGGTGAGGTCGGGCCGCGCCGCCTTGAGGCCGGCGGCAATGGCCAGGGAGCGCCCGTGGATGCCGTGGAAGCCGTAGCTATTGATGTAGGCCGGCAGGCGCGAGGAGCAGCCGATGCCCGAGATCATGGCAAGCTGTTCCTTGGGCAATTGCAGGAAGGCGGCGGCCTTGCTCATGGCGGCGAGGACGCCGAAGTCCCCGCAGCCGGGGCACCAGATGGGGTTGATGTCGGATTTGTAATCCTTGGCCTTGAGGGCCGGGGTGCTGGTTGCGGCTTCCATCTCATTGCTCCTGGTGGGGGCTGGCGGCTGGGCGGGCGAGGGCGGCGGTAACGATGTCGCCGGGCCGCAAGGGCAGGGGGCCGGGCTGGGCGAGGGATCGGGCCCGGGCGGGCAGGGCCTGTTCCGCGTGCAGGTAGTGGAAGAGCTGGGCGCCTTGGTTCTGCTCGACGACCAGGATTTCCTCGGCGCCTGCCAGGGCCTGGGCCAGGTCGGCATGGCGCAGGGGGGCGATGAGGCGCAGGGCGATGGCGCGGGCGGGCTGGCCGGCGGCGGTCAGGCGCTCGGCGGCCTCGACGACGGCCCCGGTGGCCGAGCCCCAGGTGACGAGGGCGATGGGGCCCGTGCCACTGATCTCGGCCCAGGAGTCGCCATAAGCGAAATTCTGGAGCTTGCGCTGGCGCTTCTCCGACTGGGCGGCATGATCCTTGGCCATGCTGGACGGAGTGCCGCGCGGGTTATGTTCCAGGCCATCCGCTGTGTAGATGCCACCCACCTGGCCGGGCAGGGCCATGGGTGAGATGCCGGATTCGGTCAGGGCATAGCGGCGGTAGGGCGCGTCCCCCGGCTCCGCCGTCAGGCGGGGCAGGGGGTCCGGGAAGGATGCCGGCGGGGCGCAGATGGTTCGGGACTGGCCCAGGGCCTGGTCGGTGAGGACGATAGCGACGGTTTGCAGATGTTCCGCCAGGCGAACCGCCCACTGGGTGGTGAAGACGCAGTCGCGGATGTCGGTGGCCGCCAGCACCAGGTGCGGGGCGTCGCCGTGGAAACCGTAAAGGGCAATATTGAGATCCGACTGTTCAGACTTGGTGGGGATGCCGGTGGAGGGGCCGCCGCGCATGACATTGGCGACGACGATGGGCGTCTCGCTGGCGACCGCCAGGCCCAGGCCCTCCATCATGAGGCTGAGGCCAGGGCCGGAGGTGGCGGTCATGGAGGGTACGCCACCGAAGGAGCCTCCGATGATCATGTTCACCGAGGCGAGTTCGTCCTCGGCCTGGAGCAGGCCGCCGCCGACCTTTTCCAGCCGTGGGGCCAGCCATTCCAGCATCTCGGTGGCGGGGGTGATGGGGTAGGCGGCGACGAAGCGGATGCCGCCGCGCAGGGCGCCCAGGCCGCTGGCCTCGTTGCCACTCATGTTCCAGCGCTCCGTGCCCGCCATCTCGGCGACGGGCTGGCCGGGCGCGGCGGCGTAGCCGGCCTGGAGACAGGCAACGGCGGAGTCGGCGACGCTGGCGCTCTTCTTGCCCAGGGTGGCCCGGGCCTCGATCTCCAGGGCCGCCAGAGGTAGCCCGGCCATGGCACCCGCGGCGCCCAGGGCGGCCATGTTGAGCCGGCCGCCCGCCACGGCATCGGCCATGGCCTTAAGAGGCAATGCCACCACCTGGGCCCCGCTCGCCAGGATGGCCGGGGGCACGGCGCCGCCCGCGGGGTCGGAGAGGATCAGGCTGGAGCCGTCGAGGGGGATCTCGTCGAGGAAGCGGCTGATGTTGAGCCAGTCCAGGGCCACCAGGATGTCGAAACGGTCGTCAATGGAGTTCACCGGGCTTGGTCCGAAACGCACCATGGCCGCTGACTCCCCGCCCCGGATCTGAGGACCGGCGGAGCGGGTCATGAGGCCGTAAAAGCCGGCGCGGGCCACGGCGGCGAGCAGAATCGAACCCGTGGTGACGGCGCCGCTGCCGCCCGAGCCGGTGATGGCGATGGACAGCCGGGGGCGCTGGCCGCTACTGGATTCCTGAAGCATGGCTGGGGATGGGATGGCTGAATGATAATAAGGGTGCCGAATGATAGCCTAGCCGGGGGCGGGGGGCGTAATCGACCGAAGCGTGGTCGATGTCGATATTTCCAGAGCCATCCCGCCAGGGGGGGGCATTCAGGCAGGCCCATCGAGCCGGCTGGGTCTGGCGCACGAATCCGGCCCCGTCCGGGCGGCCGGGCACGTTGGGGGTCAAGGGCGTCTTGCTTCCCGTCGTCCTTTTTGTTTCCATCCCCGCTCATGAGCATCGCCATCCCCCGCAGCAACCCCATCCGCCAACTGCCCGCGCAACTCGTCAATCAGATCGCCGCCGGGGAGGTGGTGGAACGGCCGGCCTCCGTGGCCAAGGAGCTGATCGAAAATAGCCTGGACGCGGGGGCGGATCGCATCGAGATTGATCTGGAGCAGGGGGGCGTCAAGCTGCTGCGGGTGCGGGACAATGGCGCCGGTATCCCCCGCGAAGAACTGGCCCTAGCCCTGAGCCGCCACGCCACCAGCAAGATTGCCAGTCTGGCGGATCTGGAGGCGGTGGCCTCCCTGGGCTTTCGGGGCGAGGCCTTGCCGAGCATTGCCTCGGTGTCGCGCCTGGAGGTGCGGTCCCGCGCCCGCGATGCTGAGGAGGCCTGGGCTATCCGCGGGGATGGCGGCGATCGCCTTGAGGAGCTGGTGCCGGTGGCCCATCCCATCGGCACCACCGTCGAGGTGCGCGATCTCTTTTACAACACCCCGGCCCGGCGTAAGTTTTTGCGGGCCGAGAAGACGGAATTGGGCCACATCGAGCAGGTGGTGCGGCGTATTGCGCTGGCCCGGCAGGGTGCGCGCTTCCGCCTCAATCACAATGGGCGCACCCTGCTCGATCTGCCGGCGGCGGCGGGCGAGGAGGGGATGCGGCGGCGTCTGGCGCAACTGGCGGGGGAGGGCTTCCTGGAACATGCCCTGGCGGTGGCGGAGGCGGCGGTCGATCTGTGCCTTCGGGGTTGGGTGGCGGCGCCGGCCTTCTCGCGGAGCCAGGCGGACCTGCAATTCTTCTACGTCAATGGCCGCCTGGTGCGGGACAAACTGGTGACCCATGCCGTGCGCCAGGCCTTCCAGGATGTGCTGCACCACAACCGCCATCCGGCCTATGTTCTCTATCTGGAATTGCCCCCGGTGCTGGTGGATGTCAACGTTCACCCCGCCAAGCAGGAGGTGCGCTTCCGCGAGGGCCGCCAGGTTCATGACTTCATCTTCCGCGCCCTGCATCGGCGGCTGGCGGCGGGGGAGATGAGTGGGGCCCCGGAAGTCCTGGCCGAGCTGGGTTCAGGGCCGGTTGGCGGTTTAACGGCGGGATCGGCGGGGCAGGGGCCCCTGCCCCGCCAGCTTCCCATGTCCCCGGGGATCGCGGAGCGGAGCGGCGACTGGAGCGCCTATCTGGATGTCCAGCGTCCGGACCCGGTGTTTCTGCCCGGGGCTGCTGAATTCGCCGTCCCGGTTGGCGTCTTGGCCGGCAGTCTCGCGGGGGTCGGGCCCGGGGCGGAGGAACTGGGGAAGATTCCGCCCCTCGGTTACGCCCTGGCGCAACTCCAGGGCATTTACATCCTGTCCCAGGCGGCGGATGGCCTGGTGATTATCGATATGCACGCCGCCCATGAGCGCATCGCCTACGAGCGCCTCAAGCAGTCCTGGGAGGCGGGCCTGGCGGCGGGCGGGCCGGGCGACGACGGGGCCCGAGGTCTGCGCCGTCAGCCCCTGCTGGTGCCGGTGGTGGTGCGTGTCAGCGAGCGCGAGGCCGATCTGGCGGAGGCCAGCGCCGAGGTCTTGGCCCGTTTTGGCCTGGTCATCGATCGGGTTGGCGAAGCCAGCCTGGCGGTGCGGGAAATCCCGGTCCTCCTGCAGGGCGCCAACGCCGAGGCCCTGCTGCGTGACCTGCTGGCGGATCTGGTGGTGCATGGCCGGAGCGATATGCTACAGGCCCGCGTCAACGAGGTCCTGGCGACCCTGGCCTGCCATCGCTCCGTGCGCGCCAATCGCCGTCTGACCCTGGAGGAGATGAATGCCCTGCTGCGGGACATGGAGCGGACCGCCCGGGCGGATCAGTGCAATCATGGCCGCCCGACCTGGGTCCGCCTGTCCCTGGCGGAGCTCGACCGTCTGTTTGCGCGCGGGCGCTGACCCCGTTCGCGGTCATCGCCCCAATTCCGCGCCCACCCTATCCAGATTCCGGTTCTCATCCTTCAAGGCCATGCCCGATCGCCCCCTCGCCGTCCTTCTCATGGGTCCCACCGCCTCTGGCAAAACAAAATTGGCGGTGGAACTGGCGGCCCGCTTTCCGTGCGACGTCATCAGCGTTGATTCGGCCCAGGTCTATCGTGGTCTGGATATTGGCTCCGCCAAGCCTGGGCCGGAGGTCCTGGCTGCCACGCCCCATCGGCTCATCGATATCTGCGAACCGACCGAGGCCTACTCCGCGGCCCGTTTCCGGGCCGATGCCCTGCGCGAGATGGCCGGGATCGCGGCGCGGGGCCGGGTGCCCCTCCTGGTCGGCGGCACTCTGCTCTACTTCCGCGCCCTGCAACAGGGGCTCTCGTCTCTGCCCGAGGCGGACCCCGGGATCCGTGCCCGGCTGGAGGGGGAGGCGGCGGAGCTAGGCTGGGCGGACCTGCACCGGCGGCTGCTGGCGGTGGACCCGGACGCCGGTGCCCGCATCCATCCCCACGATGCCCAACGCATCCAGCGGGCCCTGGAGGTGTTCGAGATCACCGGCAGGCCCCTGAGTCAGTTGCAGCGGGAGTCCGGGCCCGAGAACCCCTTGCCCTACCGCCTGCTCAAGCTGGTCCGGGTCCCGCGGGAGCGGACGGTGCTCCACGAGCGCATCGCCCTGCGTTTCCAGGCCATGCTGGATGCGGGTTTCGAGGAAGAGGTGCGTACCCTCTGGGCGCGGGGGGATCTGACCCCGGACCTGCCCGCCATGCGCAGCGTCGGATATCGACAAATATTGAATTACTTATTGGGTGACTCCAGCTTTGGCGTTATGATCGAACGCGGGGTCATCGCCACTCGGCAACTGGCTAAGCGGCAACTGACCTGGCTACGCGCCGAGCCGGATTGCCACTGGATTTTCGATAGCGAAGACCCTTATGACCAGGCTCAACGCCTCTTGCACCATGCCGGTCCTTGAACTTTGCCGGATTATCGTGGTCTTAATTTACACTTTTCCGCGGGAGCGTCTTTTTAGCCCCGCCGCGACACCTACACACATGCATCAACTAGAAGAATCGGGAGATCCCCCCATGTCCAAAGGGCAAAACCTTCAAGACCCCTTCCTCAATGCCCTCAGGAAGGAGCGCGTCCCCGTCTCCGTCTTCCTGGTGAACGGCATCAAGCTCCAGGGCCAGATTGAGTCCTTTGATCAGTTTGTGGTGCTCCTCAAGAACAACGTGAGCCAGATGATCTACAAGCATGCCATCTCCACGGTCGTGCCGGCGCGTAACGTGCGGATCGCCTCCCCTTTGGTCGATGATATGCCCGAATCAGGTAACACTTGATCCCGCGCGGGCGCGTCGGGGGGCCATGAGGGTTCGCCCCGCTGCCCCAATTAGGGCTCCAAACCCCCACCCTTTTCCTTTCCCCAGAAGCTGATATCTATGTTCGAGCGCCCGCGCGCTGGAGAGAAGGCCGTCCTGGTCCATCTGGACCTGGGACGTGTTTCGGACCCCGAGGAGGTCGAGGAATTTCGCCTGCTGGCCCGTTCCGCTGGCGCTGAAATCGTCGGTCAGATCGGTGGCAGCCGCGCCACGCCCGACCGGCGTCTCTTTGTCGGTTCCGGCAAGGCGGACGAATTGAAAATGCTGGTGGAGTCCGAGCAGGCGGAACTGGTCATCTTCAACCATGCCCTCTCGCCGGGTCAGGAGCGCAACCTGGAGCGCCATCTCCAGTGCCGGGTGCTGGATCGTTCGGGTCTCATTCTGGACATCTTCGCCCAGCGCGCCCGTTCCTTCGAGGGCAAGCTGCAGGTAGAACTGGCGCAGCTCACCCATCTTTCGACCCGGCTGGTGCGTGGCTGGACCCACCTGGAGCGCCAGAAGGGTGGCATCGGCCTGCGCGGGCCGGGGGAGACCCAGCTCGAATCCGACCGCCGCCTGCTCGGCAAGCGCATCGCCACCCTCAACAAGCGGCTGGAGCGCATCGTTGGTCAGCGAGCCCAGGGTCGGCGGGCCCGTGATAAGGCGGAGTTGCCGACGGTGTCCCTGGTCGGCTATACCAATGCCGGCAAATCGACCCTCTTTAATGGGCTCACCCAAGCCGGTGTCTTCCAGGCCGACCAGTTGTTCGCCACTCTGGACCCGACCCTGCGCCGGCTGGAGACCCCGGATGGTCCCGCGGTCATTCTGGCCGACACCGTCGGCTTCATTAATCATCTGCCCCACGAGTTGGTGGCCGCCTTCCGCTCGACCCTGGAGGAGACGCGCGGCGCCGATCTGCTGCTGCATGTCATCGACGCCGCTGGGGCGCGGCGGGAGGGCTGCATCGCCGATGTCGAGGAGGTCCTGGACGAGATCGATGCCGGCGAGGTGCTCCAGATCCAGGTCTTCAACAAGATCGATTTGCTCCCAGACGCCGAGCCCCGCCTCGAACGCGACAGCCAGGGCCAGGTGCGGCGGATTTGGCTGAGTGCCCAGACGGGTGCCGGTATTGAACTGCTGCTGGGGGCCATCGCCGAACACTTTGGCGCCGATCGGCTACGTCGCTCGGTCCGCCTGGGTCCAGGAGAGGGTGCGCTGCGGGCCTGGTTCTTCACCCATTCGCAGGTGCTGGCGGAGGCGCACCGGGAGGAGGGGGGATGGGATCTGGAGGTCCAGGTGCCGCGTCTCGACCTGGACCGGCTGTTGAGCCGCCAGCCGGCGCTGGCGGAGTCTCTGTCCGAGCCCCTGGCGGTATCAGGGCAAGAGCAAGAGCAAGGCGAACTGGCGGTGCCGGCCCAGGCCTGAAGCGGGCGAGTTTGCCGAACCTCTTTGTCCTTCCTTACAATGACACAACCGAATGGCGCATCGTCGCCCCTAGGTGGCGTCCCGGTCCGATGGCCGGGATTCGTCCAACGACCCAAGGGTCAACAGCATGGGGTGGGGTAACTATGGCCTGGAATGAGCCCGGTGGCGGCAACAGGGATCCCTGGGGCGGCAAGAGCGGCGGCGATCAGCAGGGTCCGCCGGACCTTGACGAGGTGGTCCGTAAGCTCCAGGAGCGTTTGGGGAGCCTGTTCGGCGGTATCAAGAAGCCGCCCAGGGGCGAGCCTGACGATCAGGGCGGCGGATCGGGTGGCGGTTTTCCCGGCCGGCCCAGCGGTGGTATCAGCCGCAAGGCCGCGGGTCTGGTGGCGGGTATCCTCTTCCTCATCTGGCTGGGATCAGCTATCTACATTATCCAGCCAGCGGAGCGCGGGGTGATCCTGCGCTTTGGCGCCTATGCCTACATGACCGAGCCAGGCCCCCATTGGCATATCCCCTATCCCTTTGAAAATGTGGTCAAGGTGAACGTGGACGAGATCTCGTCCTTCACCCACAAGGCCACCATGCTGACCCAGGACGAGAACATCGTGGAACTGGAGTTGACGGTGCAGTCGCGTATCCAGGACGCCGCGGACTACCTCTTCCAGGATCAGGCCCCGGAAAAGACCCTGCGTGATGCCACCGAGACGGAGGTGCGCAAGACCATCGGCGCCAGCAAGCTCGATTACATCCTGACGGAAGGTCGCGGCGCGGTCGCCACCACCATCAAGGATCGGGTGCAGAACCTGATGAATCAGTACAAGACCGGGCTGGAGGTCACCTCGGTCAACATGCAACCCGCCAAGCCGCCAGAACAGGTCAAGGAGTCCTTCGACGACGCCATCAAGGCGCGCGAGGACAAGGAGCGCCTGGAGAACAAGGCCGAGGCCTATGCCAACGAGATCGTGCCCCAGGCGCGTGGCGAGGCGGCGCGCATGGAGGCCGACGGCAAGGCCTATCGGGATCGCGTCATCGCCAGCGCCGAGGGCGAATCCGCCCGTTTCCTGTCCGTGCTGGGTGAGTATACCAAGGCCCCCGAGGTCACCCGCGAGCGCCTCTATCTGGAGACCATGGAAAAGGTGCTGAGCGAGACCAACAAGGTGCTGCTGGACGTCAAGGAGGGCGGCAACAGCCTGGTCTATTTACCCCTGGATCAACTGGTCAACAGGAAACAGGCGGGTCAGGAAGCGAGAGCCGCCGCTCATGCCGCGACACCCCCGGCCCCCGCCACCGAGCAGGGCCAAGCCCCCAAGAAGGATACCCGTGATACCGCTCGCGAGCGGAGGGAGCGTTGATGAATCCCCAGATCAAGATCCTGGCCCCTGTCGGGCTCGCCGCGCTGGCCCTGGTTATCTATGCCTCGGCTTTCATCGTTAACCAGTGGGAAGTGGCCATCAAGCTGCGTCTCGGTGAGATCGTCGATAGCGAATACAAGCCGGGCCTGCACTTCATGGTCCCCGTCATCAACAACGTCAAGACCTTCGACGCCCGCATCCAGACGCATGATTCCCGGCCCCAGCGTTTCCTGACGGTGGAAAAGAAGGATGTCATCGTCGATTACTACGCCAAGTGGCGCATCACCAACCCGGGGCAGTTCTACCGCTCCACGGGTGGCGATAGCACCCGCACCGCGCGCCTGCTGGCCGAGCGCATCAACACCGGGCTCCGCGACGAGTTCGGCCGCCGCACCATCCAGGAGGTGGTCTCGGAGGATCGCTATCAACTCATGGATGAGCTGACCAAGGAGGCGGACCGGCAGGCCAGCGAACTCGGCATCGAGGTGGTGGACGTGCGGGTCAAGAAGATCGACCTGCCGCCCGAGGTTAGCGAATCCGTCTATGAGCGGATGCGCGCCGAACGCGAGCGGGTGGCCCGCGATCTGCGTGCCAAGGGCGGCGAGGCCGCGGAGCGTATCCGTGCCGATGCGGACCGTCAGCGCACTGTCATCATTGCCGATGCCTACAAGGTGGCGGAAGAGGCCCGCGGCGAGGGCGATGCCAAGGCCGCCGAGACCTATGCCAAGGCCTACAATCAGGACCGGGATTTCTACAGCTTCTACCGCAGCCTCAATGCCTACCGCACCGCCTTCGGCCAAGGCGGGGATATGCTGGTACTGCAGCCCGATTCGGATTTCTTCCGTTATTTCAATAAGACGGACCTAGTAGGCGCCACCTCGGTGAATGCTGGCCGCGAGGTTGCCCCGCCGGCCGCGCCCGTTAAGTCTGCTCCGGTCAAGGCCCCGCCGCCGGCCGCGGCTCCCCTTCGGCCCTTGGCGCCCGTCACGTCTCCGGCCGTGGCTCCTGACAGGGATAAGCCGGTTGTGGCACCCAGTCCGGATAAGGCTCCGGCCCCGGTCACGGCCCCTGTCCCCGCCGTGGAGCCGGTCAAGGCCCCCGTCCCGATTGGGTCTCCTGTATCGATACCGGCGCCGACCCCGGGGACAGGCCCCGCCCCGGCTACCGTCGCCCCCCCCCAGCCGGAAAGCCCGCCGCCCGGCCTGACTCCCTCCTCTGGGGATCAGGCCCCTCCTCGTGCCCCTTCTCAGCCGATCGGCCAACAGGGCCGTGGTGAAATTGGGACCCCGCAGTCCGCGAAGGGGGGCGAATTTCTTTGGCCCCAGCCCAATAATCTGGCACTGGGCGGTTACTGATTGGAGGAGCCTCGGGGCCTGATACCCGTCAGGCCCCGGGCCCCGGTATCCCCTGGCCGGCCTGAAGCGCGGATTCATGCCGGCCAGGTCCAGGGGGAAATTGACCTGGCGGGGGACGTCCTCCTGCTGCGTCACCCTCTCCACCCCCTGGGTACCCGGGTCGCGGCTTCCATGAGAGCCACCCCCTCTAACTAAATCAGGACAAGCGGTTTCGAAAACACTCGTAACCGCAGCGTTTCACCCGTCGCAGTTCATCCCAAGACGGGGTAAAGATGCCTGAGAAAGTATTAAAGGATCCCTTGACCGCCCCCGTTACCGAACCGGCCGAGATGGCGGTTGAACTCCGCAATCTCGGCCGAGCCTTCGCGGGAACCCAGGTGCTGGAGGGCCTGGATCTGCGTATCCCAGGGGGAGAATTCCTGGCCCTGCTGGGGGCATCGGGCTGCGGCAAGACGACCCTGCTGCGCCTGATCGCCGGGCTTGACCGCCCGGATGGGGGCGAGATCCGACTCGCACGCGCTGCCCAGGCCAAGGCCTATGTCTTTCAGGATGCCTGCCTGCTGCCCTGGCGCCGGGTCCTGGACAATGTCGCCCTGCCCCTGGAGTTGAACGGGGTTCCCCGGGCCGAGCGTCAGGCCATCGCCCGCCAGCTCATCCAGACCGTGGGGCTCGGCGCGGCCCTGGACCGCTTTCCCGACGAACTGTCCGGCGGCATGAAGATGCGCGTCTCCCTGGCCCGGGCCCTGATTACCCAGCCGCGGCTCCTGCTCCTCGATGAACCCTTCGCGGCCCTGGACGAATTCACCCGCCAACACCTGGATGATCACCTGCAGGCCCTCTTTCTCGATCGCCGCATGACGGTGGTGTTCGTGACCCACTCGATCGCCGAGGCCGTCTTTCTCGCCGATCGCGTGGTCATGCTCAGCCCCAGGGGTGGCTGCATTGTCCTGGATCAGCGGGTGGCCCTACCCCGCCCCCGGGATGCGGGCACCCGGGTCTCGGCGGCCTATCTGGCCCAGATGCAGCGCATCTCCTCGGCGATGAACCATGAAGGGCAGGGGGAGGGGCTATGACGATGGCGGCTCGCCGCGCGGTCTGGCTGCCGCCTCTCCTCAGTTTCGCTGGCCTCACCCTGGCCTTGGAGCTAGGCCTAGGGCTGGCGGAGATTCCCGGCTATTTGATGCCCCGCCCCTCCGAGGTCTTCCGGGCCCTCTATGTCCATGGCGCGGACCTGACCCGGGCCATCCTGCGCACCAGTTTTGCCGCCAGCGCCGGCCTGCTCGCCAGCACCCTCCTAGGCGTGGCGGCGGCCATCCTCCTGTCGAGCAATGACTGGATGCGGCGCGCTTTTTACCCCTACGCCGTCTTCTTTCAGACCGTGCCCATCATCGCCATCGCCCCGCTTCTGGTGATCTGGTTTGGCTATGGCCTCAAGACCATCATTGCGGTCAGCTTTATCGTTTCGGTATTTCCGATTGTCGCCAATACCCTGAGCGGCCTCTTGTCCACCGATCCGGCCTTGCGCGACCTCTTTCGGCTGCACCGGGCCAGTAGCCTTACGACCCTGATAAAACTGCGCATCCCGGTTGCCATCCCCCAGTTTCTGACCGGCCTGCGCATCGCCTCCGGGCTCGCGGTCATCGGGGCCATCGTGGGCGAGTTCGTGGCGGATGACTACCAGGACGGGGGCGGTATCGGTACCCTGGTCATGGTCTCGATCAAGGAACTGAAAACCGACAAGGTCTTCGCGGCGGTGCTCATGGCCTCGCTGCTGGGTCTGGTCTTCTTTGCCCTCATCAATCTCATCAGCCGCCTCACCCTGCGGTACTGGCACATCGCCGAAACTCGGGAGTAACGCATGTCCATCCAGCGCGGCATCCTTGGTCTCTTCCTCGTGTCCCTGCTCCTGCTTGCCGCTTGTTCCGGCGAGCAGGCCCCGCCCTCGATCTTGCGGAAGACCGCGTTGCAGCTCAATTGGGTCCCGGAGCCCGAGTTTGGCGGCTATTACGCCGCCCGAGAGCGGGGGGCCTTCGTGGCCGAGGGGCTGGATCTCGAAATTCGCCCGGGGGGCGCCCAGTCACCGGTGGAACAGATGGTGGCCGCTGGCCAGGTGGAGTTTGGTATTACCAGCGCCGACAGCCTGCTGATGGCGCGGGATCGGGGCGCCGATCTGGTCGCCATCTACGCGGCCTATCAGTCATTTCCCGAGGGCATCATGGTTCACGCCAGCCGGGGTTTGAAGACGATGGCGGAGGTCTTCCAGGGGGGGACCCTGGGCGTCATCCCCGGGACCCCCTTCCTCAAGCTGCTGGAGCGGGAGTACGGGCTGGAGAAGATGAAGGTCGTGCCCCACGACAACAATATCGCCCCCTTCCTGCATGATCCCCGGATGGCCCAGCAGTGCTTTATCAGCTCCGAGCCCATTGTCGCCCGTCGCGCCGGGGCGGACCCCCAGGTCTTCATGCTCAAGGATATCGGCTTTAACCCCTACACCGGTCTCATCATCACCCGGCGGCAAACCCTTGAGACGCATCCCGACCGGGTCAGGGCCCTGGTGCGCGCCGTTCGCCAGGGTTGGCAGGCCTATCTCGCCGATCCAGGCCCCGCCAACGGCATCATGCAGGCTCTCAATCCCACCATGGCCCCCGAGACCTTCGCCGAGGCGGCCCTCATCCAGCAGCCTCTGATCCAGGGGCAACTTGCTGACGACTCATTGGGAACCATGACGCTGGAGCGGTGGCGCACGCTGGGCGAACAACTCCAGGGCCTGGGCCTCATCGAACGAGTGGAGCCGGAGCGGGCCTTCGTCAATCCTTGACCCGGAGGGCCAGCTCCGGGCCTTTGGGCGAACCGGCGGAAGAACTCCGGGTAATCCGGTCAGCCCCCCGTGTGGGGGAAGGTTGGGAACCGGGGCGGATAGCCGGGGCTAGGGCCTGACGCGGTCGATGACCAGTTGCAGTGACGAGGTTTCAGCTGTGGTCAGCGGCCCCCTTTCGCCCTCCAGATCGCCGCTTTGGGGTACGGCCTGGCCGCTGGCGGAGATGCGGGCGCCAACCATCACCTGGGGGAAGCTGGAGAGACGCATTTCGGGGGTCATGGCCAGGCTGTCGTCCAGGGTGACGGTGACGGGTAGATCCGCGACCCGCAGGCGCTTGACGGCCAGGGGCATGGGCGGGCCAGAGGCGGCCTTGGCATAGATGAAGAGGCTCTGGTTGGCATCGACCTTGGACTTGAGGGGCTCCGCCAGGCTGACCGCGACCTGGATGGCCGGGCCCTGAGTGGCGGCTGGCGTGGGCCCGGGCTTGGCCGCGGGGCTAACCCCAGCCGCGGGCCCAGCGGTGGCCGTGGTGCTGCTAACGCTGGCCGGAGTAGCCTTGGCGGGAGCCGGGGGGCTGGTCGTGGCCGGTGGCAGGCCGCCCTGCTCGCGGGCGTCGGCGATGAATTGACGGAGTTCCGACGCATCCTCGCCAGCGGCGTCCAGGTCGATCGCCAGGCTCTCCCAGCGCTGCACGGCCAGGGGAAAGTCACCCGCTTGATAGGCGACGAGGCCGTTGAGCCACCGCCCCGTGGCGTGCTTGGGCTCGATGACAAGGGCGGCGGCGATCAACTCCGCGGGCCGTCCACCAAGCTGGCCATTGGCGGCGGTGGCCTGGGCCTGGGCCAGGTTGATCATGACCTCGGGGTTTTGCGGGGCCAGGGCCAGCGCCCGGGCGAGGGCGGCGGCGCCCTTATCAGGCTGGTCCAGGGCGACATAGGTCCGCCCCAGCATCAGCCAGCCTTCGAGTTGGTCGGGATTCTGCTCCATCCTGGCGGCCAGGCGCTCGACCATGATTTCGAGGGATGCGGCCTGTTGCGCGTCCGCGGCGCCGTGCCCCGGAGCCTGGGCGGTCTCGCCGGCGACCCCTTCGAGGCGCGGGATGATGGCGCTGTCGCCAATGGCGAGATACAGGGCGATGGCGAAGGCCGGCAGGGCCAGGGCCAGGAGCAGGGCGGTCATGGGGGAGTTGCCTGGCGCGGCGGGGGCGGAAGGGGCGCCCTGGCCCTGGACGTCATGCAGGAGTTCCCGCTCCAGGTCATGGCGCGCATCCTGGTACTGGCCCTTTTCCAGTTTGCCCGCTTCCATGTCGGCCTCCAACTCAATGAGTTGCTGGCGAAAGACGTCAAGATTGAGCTGGTCCTGATTTGTTTCCGCCGTGGGCGCGCGCTGGGACAGGAGGGGCGGAATCACGAAGAGGAGGGCCAGGCCAGCGAGGCCGGCAATGAGAATCCAGAAGATGGTCATGACTTGTCCTTAATGGGGTTCGCGTCATCCGCATTCGCCAGGAGGGCTTGCAGTCGTTTCTTTTCCTCCAGCGACAGCGCCTCTTCCCGGGCCTCTTTCTTCTTGCGCAGGGTGAGGAGTAAAAAGAGGCCGCCAACTCCGGCCAGCAGCAGGGGCCCAAACCAGAGAGGGTAGGTCGAGGGTTTGAGCGGCGGGTCATAGAGGACAAAATCTCCGTAGCGGTCGACCAGGAAGGTGATGACCTCCTGGCGTGATTTGCCAGACTGGAGAAGTCGATAGACCTCCTTGCGCAGATCCTGGGCCAGATCGGCCTGGGAACCGGCCAGGGACTCGTTCTGGCACACCAGGCAGCGTAACTCGGCCGTGAGGCGACGAAAATCCTCGGCCTGAGCGGGGTCCTGAAACTTGAACTCCTCCAGGGTGTAGGCCCCGAGGGAGGGGGCGATTAACAGCCCCGCCAGCAGCCAGGCCGGCCATTGCATCTTGATCATGACCGGGATTCCTTGCACTTCTTGGTGGTCAGGTCGATGGTGGGGGCCATTTCCGTCTCCCAGGTACCGGGTTCGACGGGGCCGATCTTCTTGAAACAAATGCGGCCCTCGCCATCGACCAGGAAGGTCTCGGGTGCGCCATAGACGCCCCAGTTGATGCCCGCCCGATTGTCCGGGTCAAAGGCGCTGACCCGGTAGGGATTGCCGGAGGTCTTCAGCATCTGCTGGGCGTCCACCTCCGTATCCTTCCAGTTTAGGCCCAGGATCTGGACCTCCTTGAGTTCCCGCGCCAGGCGCATGAGCTGAGTGTGCTCCGCGCGGCAGGAGTGGCACCAGGAGGCCCAGACATTGAGGAGGGAGACCTTGCCCAGCAAGTCGGCACGCGAGATGGTGCGCGACGCATCCCCCAGGGCCGGGAGCGAGAACTCGGGTGCCTGCTTGCCAATCAAGGGGGAGGGGACCTTGCTGGGGTCCGTGGTGAGGCCAAAAAAGAGCAGGGCGACTAGGACGCCGAACAGGCCCAGGGGGATCAGGAATTTCAGTGACTTACCCATGTGTCAGCTCCTGATGGCGGCGCCGCCGGCGGGGAGGGTCGCCGCTTTGCGCGCGAGGCGATAACGCCGGTCCGTGATCGCCAGCAAGCCACCGAGCGCCATAAAGACAGCGGCCAGCCAGATCCAGCGGACATAGGGCTTGTAGTAGAGGCGCAGGGCCCAGTCGCCGCCCTCCAGGGGTTCGCCGAGGGAGACGTAGAGGTCACGGGTCAGGCCCCAGTCGATGGAGGCCTCGGTCATAGGCTTCTGGGAGGCAAAGTAGTTGCGCTTTTCTGGCCAGAGCTCGGCGATCTGGCGGTCGCCGTCGAAGACCTGAAAATGACCCCGCGCCGCCACGTAATTAGGCCCGCGCTCATTCTTGACGCCGTTGAACAGGAAGCGGTAGCCCGCGACTTCCTGAGAATCGCCCGGCGACATCCGCACATCCTTTTCCTGGCCGAAGTTAGAGACCATGGTGGCGCCAACGATGAACATGGCCACGCCCAGATGGGCCAGCACCATGCCGTAGAAACTGCGGCCATTGCCCGCCAGGTCGGTGAAGAAGGCGCCGGGGCTGGTCTTGTGACGCAGGCGATCTCGTACCACCTGAACATGGGAGGCCAGCAGCCAGACCACCAGACCGATACCGATAGGCACCAGAAACCAGCCGTCGGCGATGAGGGGCATCAAGACCACGGTCAGCAGGGAGGCCAGGCCCGCCAGGACCAGGGGCAGCCAGAGTTCACGCGCCAGGCGCCCGGCATCATCCTGCTTCCAGCGCGTCCAGGGGCCTATGCCCATGAGCAGGGCCAAGAAGGGGGTGACGGCCACGAACATGGTGTTAAACCAGGGAAAACCCACGGAGATCTTGCCCCAGCCCATGGCCTCGTAAATGAGGGGAGCGAGGGTGCCGAGCAGAATGAAGGCGGTGAGCAGGGTCAGCAGGAGGTTGTTGGAGAGGAGCAGGCTCTCGCGGGACAGCAACTCGAAGCGGCCCCCGCCGGAGACGGCGGGCGCCCGCCAGGCATAGAGGGCCAGGGAACCCCCGATGACCAGGCAGAGGAAGATTAGGATGAAGGCGCCGCGCGCCGGGTCGGTGGCGAAGGCGTGGACCGAAGTGAGCACCCCGGAGCGGACCAGGAAGGTACCCAGCAGGCTCAGGGAGAAGGCGGTGATGGCCAGCAGCACGGTCCAGCTCTTGAAGGCCCCACGCTTTTCCGTCACCGCCAGGGAGTGAATCAGGGCGGTACCCGCCAGCCAGGGCATGAAGGAGGCATTTTCCACCGGGTCCCAGAACCACCAGCCGCCCCAGCCCAGTTCGTAGTAGGCCCACCAGCTCCCCAGGGCGATGCCGAGGGTGAGGAAAATCCAGGCCGTGGTCGTCCAGGGGCGTGACCAGCGGGCCCAGGAGGCGTCCAGCTTGCCCCCCAGCAGGGCGGCAATGGCGAAGGCGAAGGCGACGGAGAAGCCCACATAGCCCATGTAGAGCAGGGGCGGGTGGACGGCCAGGCCAAAGTCCTGTAGCAGGGGATTTAGGTCACGCCCTTCCATCGGTATCGGGAAGATGCGGTCGAAGGGGTTGGAGGTCAGCAACATAAAGAGCAGGAAGCCGATCCCCACCATGCCCATGACGGCCAGCACCCGGGCCACGACCTGGAGCGGCAGATTGCGGCTGAGGGTCGCGACGGCGGCTCCCCAGGCGGCCAGAAAGGTCGCCCAGAGCAGCAGGGAACCTTCGTGGGCCCCCCAAACCGCCGAAACTTTATAGAGGGTCGGCATCAGGCTATTGGAATTGCTGGCGACATAGACGACGGAGAAGTCGTCGGTCAGGAAGGCCTGCATCAGGAGAGCAAAGGCGATGGCGGTAAAGATGAATTGGCCCCATGCCAGGGGGCGGGCCATATTCATCCAGTTGCGGTTCCCCCTGTAGGTGCCCACCAGGGGTACCGTGGCCTGGATCAGGGCCAGCCCCAGCGCCAGGATCAGGGCAAAGTGACCGAGTTCAGGGATCATTGGCTGTCTCCACCGGAGGCCCGGCCAGGCTGGCCGGGACTGGCGTTGCCGAGGGCCGGGTTGCTGGCCAGGTTGGTATCCTGACTGGCCATCTTGACGACGCCCTCCGCATGGGCGGTCTTGAGGGTGTCCTGGACCTCCGGCGGCATGTAGGACTCATCGTGCTTGGCCAGCACCTCCTCGGCGACAAAGACTCCACCCGCGCCCATGCGACCCTTGGTGACCACGCCCTGTCCCTCGCCGAAGAGGTCGGGCAGTATCCCCGTGTAGCTGACCTTGACCGTCTGGGCGTTGTCGGTCACGTCAAAGTGGACCGTGAGCCCGTCGGATTGGCGCGCCAGGCTATTCTTGACGACCAGGCCGCCCAGGCGATAAACGGCGTTCGCGGGTGCCTCCTTGGCCAGGACCTGGGACGGGCTGAAAAAGTAGGAGATGTTGCCGCGCAGGGCGCCAATGGCGAGCCAGGCGGCGATACCCACGCCGGCGAGGCCCAGGGCGATGAACATCATGCGTTTTTGACGGGCTTTCATGTTTGGTCTCCACGGGTGCGCAAACGGACCATTCGACTCAGGCGCGCGAAGATAGTTCGTCGCTGGCGTCTCAGTTGCAAGACCTCCGCCACAAGCAGGATCAGGGTCAGGCCGTAGGCGCCCCAGACATAGGGGCCATAGCCGCCTTGGGATATGAACTCGCTCATGCTGCTTTCTCCAGGATTTCCTTGGCCCAGGTGGTGTCGCCCTCGCGTTCCAGAATGATGGAGCGCAGCCGGGTCAGCGTGGTAGCGAAAGAATACATCCACATGCCCAAGGTCATGATGAGCATGGCAAAGAGGATGTTGCCCTCCATCTGGGACATGGAGGAACGCTGATGAAGGGCCGCGCACTGATTCGGGTCCGGACAGTTGATGGACCAGAAGATGATGGGCAGCATCACCAGGCCAACGATGGCCAGGAGAGCGCTGGCCTTGTCGCCCCGGCGATGATCATCGATGGCCGAGTTTAGGGCCAGATACCCCACGTAGAGGAAGAAGAGGATCAGTTCCGAGGTCAGGCGCGGGTCCCAGTCCCACCAGGTGCCCCAACTGGGATGGCCCCAGATGGAGCCTGTGACCAGGGCCAGGAAGGTAAAGATGGCCCCGGTGGGCGCCGTGGCCCGGGCCATCATGAAGGAGAGCCGGGTGTTGAATACCAGCCCGATGGCGGACCAGACCGCCAGCATGAGATAGAGCCACATGGACATCCAGGCCGCCGGCACGTGGATGAAGATGATGCGGTAATACTCCTTCTGGGGATTGGTCCCGCCAAGCCGGTCGGGGGTCTCCAGCAGGCCCCAGTAGAGGCCGATGCCCAGCGCAAGGATCGCCAGCACCCAGAAAAAGGGGATGAGTTTTCCGGCCAGGGGATAGAAGGAGGCCGGAGATGAGAATCGAAATAGCTTCATAGCTCGATCAGGCCAGTTGGGGCGGTAAAAGGGCGATGGACAAGGTTAGCACGGGCAGGGCTGGTGGCCGAACGCGAGGGACCGAATTGTGGTCTGAGGGAGTTAATTTCAAGCGTGACCACAGTCTCGACCCCGACCGTGGCGATGGTTTTCGTGCGCGCCGGCAAGTGGCCCCCGGCGGTGCGGCCAACCTCGGTCCCAAGCTCGTTACTCCGTGGAGATGCGCAGGGCCGCCGCCGCCGCCAGGGGCGACAGGATCAGCGCCAGCAGCAGGAAGGCTCCCAGCAGGGAGAAGTAGGGACCCGTGACCGCGAAGTCGATGACGCTGACGGTCACCGCTCGGGAGCCGTATACCAGGACCGGGATATAGAGGGGCAGAATCAGGAGCGCCAGCAGGATGCCGCCGCCCCGCAACCCCAGGGTCAGGGCCGCGCCGATGGCCCCAATGAGGCTCAGGACGGGGGTGCCCAGGAGCAGGGTCAGGACCATGGTCAGCAGGGCGATGTCCGGCAGGTGGTATTGCATCCCGACCAGGGGGGCGATGGCCACCAGGGGCAGGCCGGTCAGCAGCCAATGGGCCGTCACCTTGGCCAGCACCACCAGGGACAGGGGCTGGGGCGTCATCAGCATCTGCTCCAGGGTGCCATCCTCGTGATCGGCGGCGAAGAGGCGCTCCAGGGCCAGCATGGAGGCCAGCAGGGCCGCGACCCAGACCACGCCGGGTCCCAGGATGCGGAGGATCTGCTTCTCCGTGCCCACGCCCAGGGGGAAGAGGCTGATAACGATCACGAAAAAGAAGAGGGTGGTCAGGACATCGGTGCGCCGGCGCATGGCCAGGCGCAGGTCGCGACCCAGGACACAGAGAAAGACGCGCCACATCAGGCTGCTTCCTCCGTATCCCCGACCAGGTCCCCGGGCTGTCGCGGGGTCGCATCCTGGGGTGCGCCCAAATGGAGCCGGCGGATCTGGCCCGAGGTCAGGGGCACCTCCTGGTGGGTGGTGAGGATGGTCAGGCCGTCCTCCGCCACATGCTGGGCGATGAGCAGTTGCAGCCGGTCCACCGCGTCCAGGTCCAGGGCCGTGAAGGGCTCGTCCAGAATCCAGAGCGGGGCCTGGCTCAGGAGCAGCCGGGCCAGGGCGACGCGCTTCTTCTGGCCCTGGGAGAGCATCTTGGTCGGTAGATCCTCGAAGCCGGTCAGGCCCATCTGGTCCAGGGCCGCGAGGATGTCCGTCTCCTCGGCGCGGTCGCCATCCAGGATGGCGGAGACGCTCAGGTTCTCGCTGGCGGTGAGGTCGCTCTTGATGCCGTTGAGGTGGCCGAAGTAGAGGGTGTCGCGGTGAAAGTCCTCCCCCAGGCGGCGGACATTTTCGCCATGCCAGAGGATGTCGCCGGCGTCCGGGGTCAGCAGGCCGCAGAGGGTGCGCAGCAGCGTGGTCTTGCCGCTGCCGTTGCGCCCGCGCACATGGAGGAGGGTGCCGGGTTCCAGGTTAAAGGACAGCCCCGAGAAGAGGAGGCGATCGCCCCGCCGGCATTCCAGATCGACGACTTCAAGCATGGATTCCCTATGATTGCTAAGGGTCGCTAAGGCACATGCCATCTTGCTCCCTCCCCCCTCGCGGGGGAGGGCTGGGGAGAGGGGGAAGGCAGGGCGACAAAGCCGCAAACACTAACCGCTGCGTCCCCTTGGTGCAAACGTCTGACCCCCGATTACACCGAATCAAGTTAGACCTTGGCCTGCAAGGAGGTCTTGATGAAAGTCAAACCCAGGAATCGCTATCAAGGCGCCAGGCGCTCGACCGTCCAACCCCCCTCCGCCTGGAGGCTGAAGGCAAAACGGTCGTGCAGGCGGCTGTCGCGCCCTTGCCAGAACTCGATGCGGTGGGGGACGACGCGGTAGCCGCCCCAGAAATCGGGCAGAGGAATCTCCCCCTGGGCAAACTTGCGCTTCACCTCGTCCACCTTGGCCTCCAGCAGGGAGCGGGAGCGGATCACCTGGCTCTGGGGCGAGGCCCAGGCCCCGAGTTGGCTGCCGCGGGGTCGGGTCAGGAAGTAGGCCAGGGACTCCCGGGTCGGGATACGCTCCGCGCGCCCCAGGATCTTGACCTGCCGGGCCAGGCCGACCCAGGGAAAGAGGAGGGCGACCCGGGCGTTGCCATCGATCTGACGGGACTTGCGGCTCTCGTAATTGGTGAAGAACACGAAGCCGCGCGCATCGTAAAGCTTGAGCAGCACGGTGCGCAGCCAGGGCTGGCCCTCTTCGTCCACCGTCGCCAGACTCATGCCGTTCGGCTCCGGGATGCCAGTGGCGATGGCTGCCTCGAACCAGTCCTGAAACTGATGCAAGGGGTCCGGCTTCAGTTCCTCGCGGGACAGGCCGTGCGCCATGGCGTGGGCGCGAAAGAGTTCCGGTGTCGTGGTCATGGGCGAGTTCCTGCTGGATGAGGTCACCATTATAGCGAACACCCAGGCGTTTTTCGGTCTTCAGGATCGGATGGAGGCCCGGCGGGACTTGCCGCCATGGCGGCGTCGGGGCAGACTGTCGCGGCTGGCCAGGGCCAGCGCCGCCAACCTCCCCTCAACCTGACCCAGCGCCATCGAAATTTGAACCCTCTGAAACGCCTTGCCTCCCAGACGGCCGTCTATGGCGTCAGTAGCGTCCTCGGGCGATTCCTCAATTACCTGCTGGTGCCCCTCTACACCTATAGCTTCCTGCCGGCGGACTATGGGGTGGTAGCGGAGTTCTATGCCTACATGGGCTTTCTGGCGGTGCTGCTGGCCTTCGGACTGGAGACCGGCTACTTCCGTTTCCGGGAGGAGGCGGGCTGGGCGCCGCGACGGGTCTTCGCCACCGTGCTGCGCTTTGTGATCCTGGCCAATCTGGGTTTTTTCCTGCTGGCCTGGGGCTTCCAGCAACCCATCGCCGCCCTGCTGCGCCACGCGGCCCATCCGGAATACATCCTCTGGGTCGCCGCCATCCTGGCCCTGGATTCGGTGGGGGCCATCGCCTTCGCGCGCCTGCGGGCGGAGCAGCGGGCGTTGCGGTTCGCCGTGGTCAAGCTGATCGAGATCGGGCTCAACATGGCCCTCAATCTCTTTTTCATCCTGCTGTGCCGGCGGGCCTTCGCGGCCGATCCCACCTCCTGGCTCGGCGGGCTCTGGGACCCGGCCATCGGGGTCGGCTATGTCTTTCTGGCCAACCTGGTGGCGAGCGCCTTCAAGCTAGTCCTCCTGGCTCCTGAGATCCGCGGGATCACGGCGGGCTGGGATTGGGGCCTGGCCCGCCGTCTGCTGGGCTATTCCCTGCCCATGGTGGCCATCGGCCTGGCCGGTATCGTCAACGAGATGCTGGACCGGGCGGCGCTCAAGTTCCTCTTGCCCCACGATCTGGAGACCAACATGGCCCAGCTCGGCATTTATGGGGCCGTTTACAAACTCTCCATCCTCATGAGCCTCTTCATCCAGGCCTTCCGCTACGCCGGCGAACCCTTCTTCTTTGCCTATGCCCGCCAGGCGGACGCCCGCCAGCTCTACGCCCTGGTGCTGAAGTGGTTCCTGATATTCTGTGTCTTCATCTTTCTGCTGGTGAGTCTCTATCTGGATGTCTTCCAGTACTTCGTCGGCGCGGCCTATCGGGAGGCCCTCTGGGTGGTGCCCATCCTGCTGCTGGCCAATCTCCTGCTGGGTGTCTACGTGAACCTGTCCATTTGGTACAAGCTGACGGATCGCACCGGCCTGGGGGCCTGGGTCGCGATCGCCGGTGCCCTGGTGACGGTGGCCGCCTTGCTGATCCTGGTGCCGAAATATGGCTATGCGGGTGCGGCCTGGGCCCACCTGATCTGCTACAGCTTCATGGTCCTCGTCTCCTGGGCCATGGGTCGCCGTTACTACCCGGTGCCCTATGACCTCAAGCGCATCCTGGGCTATCTCCTCCTGGGATTGGGGCTCTATGCCGCCGGACGTTGGCTGGCGGCGCTTGGATTACCCAGCCTGGTGGCGGGCACCCTCTGTCTCGTTGTATATCTGGCGGTGGTTTATGTCGCCGACGGCCGGGCGCTGCGGCGGGGGACGGTGTAGGGGGGTATCAAGCTTTGTCACTGGCTTGGCGGTCCGGAACTGGTCCAGCCTATCTGTGCCTAACACACCTGAGTTTTCGTGTCCCGGGCGGGTCGGCGGGGACGCCGTGAATACGTCCCTGTAGGCTTGGCGACAGCATCCCTGCTGTCGACAACCCCGCCAGCCCCCACCCGGCCCTCCCGCGATAGGCCGGCGAGTGGCTGGCGGGGTTGTCGGGAATAACGCGCGGCTATTCAGCCTCAAGGAGATTCAAATTTCTAATGAGCCTTTTACGCTTCTCTTCGGGCAAGGCCCCAAACTTACGGATTAGGCCAGCAAGCTCGTCATCCGTTGAGAACAGATAAGGCACTGGCACACCCAGAACCCCCGCTAGACGGGCGGCAGTCCCGAAATCGGGCGCGTGCTTGCCTTGTTCATACTGGTTGACACGCGAACTCGCCGCGAAGGCGTCGATCCCCGCCAGCACACCCAACTGACGCTGCGAAATCCCCATCGCCATGCGCGCCTCTCGAAGCCTCCTCGGCAACGGAGATCGGTGTGCCTCCCCGTTGACCACTTCCCAGGCTTCCTAGCTCAAATGAGCTAAGAGATTCTTAGTTTTCTAGGTAGTACCCCAATCGGTAGGATGGCGGCGAGCTTGGGCCTTTATTAACAGCTTGTTAAGAAAAATGCGTCCTACGCATTGGGCACTACCGAGAAAAGAACCGGGGCGCGGGAAGCCTATCGGTCTTAAACCCGCCAGTGGTCCCAACCAGCGGCGCAATAAGCGCAGTACCCAGGCCAAGACCTCCCCCATTGCCGCATTCACCCCAGTTTTCATCCTGTCCCTCGGCAAAGATCTGCTGATAAAATTTGGTCTTCTTCAGTACGCCGTCTCGCGAATGGAACCCCTTGCGGATTCACGGGGACAGCTTGCTTGACGACCCACTCAGGTGGTGCCGCAGGCTCGGCCAGCGGCTGGGCTCCCTCAAGTTGACAAAGAACGTCTCATTCCCCTCCTTAATCCGCTCTCCCCGCACCGCGACGCTCACCGTCCGCACTAATTGGCCGGCCGGTAAGGTCAGCACGCCGCTGGTGGCGGTGTAATCACTGCCAGCCTGAGCCGTGCCATTGGCGGTGGCGTACCTGACCGTCACGGCGCCGCTACTGGCGGGCGTCAGGCTGACCTTGAACAGCGCATTCTGGGTGCCGCTGTGGCCCTCGGCGAGGGTGACATCCGCGATGGACAGGACCGGGCCATCGTCATTGAGAATGGTCCCCTGGCCCTGGCCCTGGCCCTGGGCATCGGCCAGGTTGGCGCCGGAGGCCTGCCGGTGGGGAGACCGCTGGGGAGGCGGGTAAAGCGGGCCGGGGACAGGGGGATCGCCGCTATCGGCATGCAGGTCGCCGAGTGCGCCTGCATCCCGCCTCGGGCGATGCCCCTCCGCCATTGGCGCCATCGCTTGGGCTGGGGCGGCCCGGCCAGAAACGGACCTTTGCCCCCGATTATTCAAGCCGTATTGAGCTTGCCGTAGGTGCGTAATAGGCACCTTGCATCGGAGCTGGCCAGGGTTCCCGTTTGGCTGACGAGAGCTTCCTCTGTGCCAGCGCCTTTCAAGCCTCGCCCTGGGTGGCCTGCACCCAGGCCAGTACATCCGCCAGGTACAACGCCCGCGCCCGGTCATAGTCCGCCGCGTCACCCTGCGCATACAGCCAGTCGTTGGCGGCGAGAAGTTCGCAGATTTCGGTCTCGAAGTTGATTTCCCGATGCAGATCCAAGGTGTTTCCGTTACTTGTAAGGCAGCCGTTCTTCCAACAAGCCGGGCAGCCTCTCGAATTCCGGGTCTTTATGCACCAAGGTCGCATGAAGTTCCAGCGCGGTGGCGGCAATCCAGGCGTCGGCCAATGACAGGGGATGCGTAGCCTTGACCATGGCCGCACGTTCCAGCAACTTCGTGGATTCATGCACCCACTGCATGGGCAGGCCCTGGCAACGCCGATATGCTGCCAGCCCGGCCGCTTCCCCTTCGTTTTTCCAAACCCGATACAAGACTTCCATCAACGACATAAAACACCCGTGGCACGCGATATTTCCCAGGGTGGCCTCCTTCATGAGTTCCGCCACCCGATCCGCGCCCGGCTCGTCGCTGCGCAGGGTCAGGAGGGCCGAAGTGTCCAGCACATAGCGCTTCATTTTTCGCGCCGCCGATCGGCTTTACGGTCTCTCAGCAAGTCCGCCGTTGTCCCCTTGGGGCCACTCCCGCGAAAGGCAGTGATCACCGCCGCCCCGCGCTCCAATGCCTCGCCTGCCCAACTCCCGGCGAGAGAGGCCGGTGTTGATGGTTCCGGCACGAGCGTGGCGGCCTCTGGCACGGGATCGAGGGCGATAAAAATCACCTCCGTGCGACGATGGCGGAGCTCCGGAGGAACCGGAATGAATTCTTGTGGGTCGTCGATCGTCTGGCGGATGGCAAACATGCGGTAGCTCCTAAAGGGTGGAAACCGGTTGGCAACCGCGCACGTCAATCTTGCCGGTGACGGCGGCGGAGATCAGGGCGGTGCGGCGTTCTTGGAGGAGGGTGATACGCATCATGTTATAGACCAATGTAAAACGTTGCCACATACAAGCCAGGCCAACAGCGGAGAAAGGTCAAATGATGAAGCACAAGGTCGAACCCCCCGTTATCTCCCCCAGCGACGCCTGGAATAATCCGGTTGACTTTATGCTTGAGGGTTTGCCACGGCGCCACTAGGGGTAGGGTAGGGGGTAGGCAACCTTGGAATGGCTGGGAATTGCTGCCGTGGATGGACAGGGCGGCCCTCATCTGTAATCATCGCGCACTTTGTCGAGCGGCCGATGCCGAGCGGCGCGAGGCCCTCTTATGTGGAATGACCTGTGGGTGGCGCTGGCGCTGGTCTTCGTCATCGAGGGCATCTGGCCCTTTCTGAACCCGGCGGGAATGCGCCGCGCCCTGCGGACCCTGGTGGAGCAGGAGGACGGAGTGCTGCGGGTCGCGGGGCTGGTCAGCATGCTGGCGGGCCTCGGCCTGCTGTACCTGGTTAACTGAGACCGGACTGATCGAGGCGCGGATGCAAGAGGAACGCTGGCTGTTGCCGGCCGGGATCGAGGAGGTGTTGCCGCCCCAGGCGCGGGTCATCGAGGGGCTGCGGCGGGATCTGCTCGACCTCTACCAGGGTTGGGGCTACGACCTGGTCATACCGCCCTTCATCGACTATCTGGAGTCGCTGCTGACCGGCACGGGCCACGACCTCGACCTCCAGACCTTCAAGCTGACGGACCAGGTGAGCGGGCGGCTACTCGGCGTCCGGGCGGATATGACGCCTCAGGTGGCGCGCATGGACGCCCATCACCTGCGTCGCGCGGGCCCGACCCGGCTCTGCTATCTGGGGACCGTGCTCCACACGCGCTCGGATGGTTTTGCCGGGACCCGCAGCCCCCTGCAGGTGGGCGCGGAGATCTTCGGACACTCCGGGGCCGAGAGCGAACTGGAAATCCTGCGCCTGGTCCTCTTGACCCTGGAGCGGGCTGGGATTAGCAACGCCTATCTGGATCTGGGCCATGTGGGCATCTACCGGGGCCTGGCGCGCCAGGCGGGTCTGACGCCGGAGCGGGAGATGGCCCTCTTCGAGGCCCTGCAGCGCAAGGCCATCCCGGAGGTGGAGGCCCTGATCCGTGACTGGGGCGTGACCGGGCCGGCGGCGGACATGCTGCTGGTCCTGGCGGAACTGAATGGTGATGACGCCCTGGAGCGGGCGCGCCACGAGCTGGCCGCGGCGGACCCCGCTGTCCAGGAGGCCCTGGACCACCTGGCCTTGTTGCGCGCCGGCCTGAACACCTGGCTGCCGGAGGTGCCGGTCCATTTCGACCTGGCGGAGTTGCGCGGTTACCACTACAAGACCGGGGTGGTCTTTGCCGCCTTTGTCCCGGGCTGGGGCCTGGAGATCGCCCGTGGCGGACGTTATGACGACATCGGCCGTGTCTTCGGCCAGGCGCGGCCGGCGGTCGGATTCAGTTCCGACCTCAAGGGCTTGCTGCGGCAGGGGCGGGGGCTGGAGGACCGTTACCGGGGCGGTGGGGGCATCTTCGCGCCCGCCTTGCCGGATCTGGCCCTGCGCGCCGAGGTGGAACGGCTGCGGGGCGTGGGCGAGCGGGTGGTCAACGAATTGCCCGGCCAGCCCGGCGGCGCCCGGGAAGCCGGTTGCGCCGAGGTATTGATTTTCGAGGGGGAGCGCTGGCGGCGGCGACCGGTTTGACGTCGCCGCCCGGCGCGGTGCACATTCACAACGAGTGATTTAGAACCATGGGCAAGAATGTAGTCGTGATCGGCACCCAGTGGGGTGACGAGGGTAAGGGCAAGGTGGTCGATCTGCTGACGGATCGGGCCTCCGCCGTCGTGCGTTTTCAGGGTGGCCACAACGCGGGCCACACCCTGGTCATCGAGGGCGAGAAGACCGTCCTGCACCTGATCCCATCCGGTATCCTGCGCGATGGCGTCAAGTGCCTGATTGGCAACGGCGTCGTCCTGTCGCCGGAGGCCCTGCTGGAGGAGATCGACGGGCTGGAGGCCCGGGGCATCCCGGTGTGCGAGCGCCTGGCCATCAGCGCTTCCTGCGCCCTCATCCTGCCCTATCACGTCGCCCTTGACCGCGCCCGCGAGATCGCGCGGGGCAGCCAGGCCATCGGCACCACGGGGCGCGGCATTGGCCCGGCCTACGAGGACAAGGTGGCGCGGCGCGGGCTGCGGCTTGGCGACGCCCTGGACGCGGCCGGCCTGGCCGAGAAGCTGCGGGTGGTCATGGATTACCACAACTTCGCCCTGGAGCACTATTTCAAGGTCGAGCCCTTGGATTACCGGCGGGTCCTGGACGAACTCCTGGGTCAGGTGGAGCGCATGAGGCCCATGGTGACCGATGTCGTGGGCACCCTGCACGACTTGCGGCGCGCGGGCGCCGATGTCCTCTTCGAGGGCGCCCAAGGGGCCTTGCTGGACATCGATCACGGCACCTATCCCTTCGTGACCTCTTCCAATACCACGGCGGGGGGGGCGGCGAGTGGCAGCGGCATGGGACCGCGCCATCTCGATTACATCCTGGGCATTGTCAAGGCCTACACCACCCGGGTGGGCGCCGGTCCCTTCCCGACCGAGCTCTTCGACGCGGTGGGCGATCACCTGAGCGCCAAGGGCTTCGAGTTCGGCGCCACCACCGGGCGCAAGCGCCGCTGTGGCTGGCTCGACATGGTGACCCTCAAGCGCTCCTTCGACATCAACAGCATCACCGGCATCTGCATCACCAAGCTGGACGTGCTGGATGGTCTGGAGACCCTCAAGATCTGCACCGGCTTTGAATTGGATGGCCAGTTGCTGACGGCGCCGCCTCCGGCGGTGGAGGACCTGAGCCGCTGCGTGCCCCGCTACCTGGAGATGCCGGGCTGGACGGAATCCACGGTGGGCGCCACCTCGGTCGCGGACCTGCCCGCCAATGCCCAGGAGTATCTGGCCAAGATCGAGGAATTGTCCGGCCTGCCCATCGACATCATCTCCACCGGTCCGGACCGCGCCCAGACCATCGTGAAGGGCCATCCCTTCGACGCCTGAAGGGCTAGCAGTCTGTCGGCCTGTTAGATTGCCGATTAGCGCGGAGGTCGCCAAGCAACACGCCGAGAGTGAGTTTGAGCAATATCGCATCGTGAAGGACCGGCTGTTACTGAATGTCCGGCGCCGCGCCATCCTGGTCCTGGGCAGGGATTTCCTGGCGGACCAGGTGATCGTCGCTCTGCGTCAGGAAGGCCACCGGGCGCGGCGCCTCGACCGGCTGGGTTTGACGGCGCCAGACATGACCCGAACCGCTATCCCGCTGGATCCGGCGGTGCTTGACCCGGCCCGAACTCCCGTCCTGATCCTGGCTGATCCACCCGATGCCCCGGTCCTCGTCGCCAGGCTGCTCGAACGCGCCCGGGAGGGGGCCCGCCAGCGCGGAGGGGGGCGGCAAGGCCGGCCGGGCCCAGTCCAGCGCCTGATTCTCATGCATCCCCGGGACCCCGCCCCGGCCTTGCCTGCTTCCGAGCCGGACGATCCCCTGCAAATCGAGACCTTCGCCATCGAGGACCGCGCCGCCCGCGCCCTTTTCCGGCGCTGGCCCCCGCACCTGGGTCTGGACCCGGGTTTCGATCAGGTCCCCCACCTGCTCTTCCTGGGCTTTGCCCCTCCTGCCCGGGCCTTGCTGCTGCAGGCCCTGCGGCTCGCCCATTATGGCCAGGGCCGGCCGCGAATCAGCCTGGTCTGCAACCGCCTGGAGGCCGTCGCCGCCGAGTTGTTGGCCGCCTATCCCCAGGCTTCCTCTATCGCCGATCTGCGCTTCGCGCCCATGGCCGAGCTGTCCAGCTTGCTACGGCCAGCGGAGGCCCCCGACCTGAATTCACCGGTAAGCTTTCACCCCCTACAGCCGCATGGCTTGGGTTCGCTATCTCAAGCCACTGATCCTCCTGCTCCCTCCCCCCCGGCGGGGGAGGGCCGGGGAGAGGGGGCTGAAGGATTACACTCACCGCCCATGGCTAATCCGCCGATCACCCTCGCCCTGGTCTGTATCGAGGATGATCCGCCTCCGCATGGGGAACCTGCCGCGCCCCGGGTTACCAGAAACCACCCTGATCCTGATCTTGGTGTAAGCGTTCAGACCCCTCGGCTGCATGAGTTGGGTTCGCTAACTCAACCCACTGATCCTCCTGCTCCCTCCCCCCTTGCGGGGGAGGGTTGGGGAGAGGGGTCCGCGGGGTTAAATTTTGGCGCCCCACGCGACCGCCCCCCCGCGGACCCCGCTGACCATCCCGGCCTGGCTCTGGCGCGCCGTCTGGTCGAAGAACTGGCGGCCAGCCAGGGGGTGTCCCCCCCAGTACTGCTGGAGGTGGGCGCCGCCGAACCCGGGGGCGATATCGAGGACTGGGATGGCCAGATCATTCCGATCTCCTATTGTCACGAGGCCTGCCGCGCCGCCCTGCTCCTGGACGGCGCCGGGGACGAGCTGGCGCGGACCATCCATGAGCACTACCGCGACACCATCGCCGCCCAGGGGCGGGATCTGACCCAGGAGCCTGCCGGCCAGCCCTGGGAGCGGCTGGCGATCTCCTATCGCCAGGCCAACCGCCATCAGGCCGACCATGTCTGGGCCAAGCTCGCCGTCACCGACTGCCGGGCGGTGGCCGAGGACCTGGTGGAGGTCTTTGCCTTGACCCGCCTGGAGGTCGAACGGCTGGCGATCGTCGAGCATGCGCGCTGGGCGGCGGACCGCTACCTGGATGGCTGGTCTTACGGCCCGGTGCGTGACAATGCCCGCAAGCTTCACCCCCAGCTCATCCCCTACGCGGACCTGTCGGAGGCCATGAAGGACCTGGACCGCTTCGCCGTGCGTGGGCTGCCGACCCTGGCCGCCCGCCTGGGGCTCGGCATCCAGCGCCTGCTCATCCTCGGGGTCCATCCGCCCGGGCCTGCCTGTCCGAGCGGCAAGCCCCTGCGGCGCCTGGCGACGGGGCTGCGGGAGCGGCTGCGGGAGCGTTATCCGGACCGCGCCCTGGTCATTGCCGCTACCCTGGCGGATCATCGTGAGCGTGACCTGGTCCGGGAACTGATGGGGGGTGCCGGGGGCGCCAGTCTCTTCCTGCTGCTGCCAGACCCCCTCCGTCACCTCCTGGCCCGGCTGGGCCCGACCGCGACCCGCCGGGATTTTTTGACCCTCCTGGCGCGGGCGGAACGGCGGATCAGCCTGCGGGGGGAGGGGGAATTGGCGGCCTGGTTCGCCCAACGGGCGGAGATCCAACTCGTTTTGGGTGAGACCTTGCCCATCTTGGGTGAGGATACGACTGTTCCCGGCAACGCCGCTGATACGGAATCGAGGGAAGTTAGAGTGATGACGGGCCTTCCGGGCGGGCCTGACAAACGGATCCTGCTCGATCCTAACGGCGCCGGCCTGACATGGACCTTCGATTACTGATCTGCCGCGATCGAACGAGGTACCCGGCAACCGCCGCCAGCAGGCTCCCATGGACCTGAGACGCCTGAACTTCCGTGGCCCCCGGGGCTGGATCGAGGCGCTGGGGCTGGCGGCCCTGGCCCTCTCCAGTTGCCTGGCTTTTTACGGGCGGGTCCTGACCGGGCGGGCGCGCTTCGACCTGCCGGCCTTCGCCGCTGCCCTGCGGCAGTCCGGCCTGTCGATCCTGCCGGCCATCACCCTGGTTATGGTCGCCATCGGCCTCATCCTGGGGCACCAGATCGAAGGCATCCTCACCCAGTTTGACCTGCCGGTGGTGGTCATCCTGACGGTGGCCTTCGTCCTCATCATCGAGGTGCTGCCGGTCCTGGTCGGCATCCTGGTGGCGGGCCGGGCGGGGGTCGCTCTGGCGGTGCGGCAGGCGACCTTGTTGGCCACTGGCGAGATGGACGGGCTGCTGGTGTGCGGGGTGCAGCCCCTGCCTTTCACCCTGGCCCCGGTCCTGCTGGCCATGTTGCTGATGAGCTTCGCCTTCATGGTCTGGGGGACACTGGTGACCTTCGGCGTGGCGGGGGCCTGGCTCTGGGCCAGCACCGGGGTGGCGCCGGCCCTGTTCCTCGAAATGCTGACCAGCGCCCTCACCCCCGAGGCCCTGGTCGAGGCTCTGATCAAACCGCTGCTGTTCGCGGTGCTGATCGCCCTGATCGCGACCCTGAACGGCATCGGCGCGGGTCGCCGGGCGGGGGGGATCGCCGGCGCCGCGACCGGCACCATGATCGGGGCGGTGACGGCCATCCTGGTCACGGATCTCCTCTATATCATTCTGGTGCGGGGTTGAGATGGCTGCCACCGGGAGGATCGACATGCCACTGGCGCTGAAGCTGGACCGGATCTTCCAGCATGTGGCCGGGCGCCAGGCCCTCCAGGACCTGAGTCTGGAGCTGGCGGACGGCGCCTGGCTCCTGGTCTGTGGCCCCAATGGCGCGGGCAAGACCCTGCTTTCCCGGCTGGTGCTTGGCCTCGACCGCCCCTCGGCCGGCCGCGTCCAGGTCCTGGGGCTGGACCTGGCGCAACTCGACGGCCGCGGCCTGGAGCGGTTGCGCGCCGAGGTCGGCGCCGTGATCCAGCGCGGCTCGCTGCTCACCGATCACAGCGTCCTGGGGAACATCCTCCTGCCCCTGCGCCAGGCGCCCCTGACGCGCGGGGAGATGGCGCGGGCGGCGCGGTTGGTGATGACCCTGCTGGGCCTGGACGGGCTGGAAAATCATCCGCCCCAGTCTCTCTCCCTGGGTCAGCAGCGCCGGGTCGAACTGGCGCGGGCCCTGATCCGCCGCCCCCGGCTCCTGGTCTGGGATGGTCTCTCCGATGGCCTGGACCCGGCGGTGGTCCGGGAGATCCTCGCCGCCCTGCGCAGCCTGCGCGGTGGCCAGGCCATGGCCCTGATCGCCACGGACAACACCCCGGAGGCCTTCGGGGACACTGCGGACCGGGTCGGGGTGCTGAGCGGCGGGCGTCTGCTGTTTCTGGGGACGCGGGAAGCGCTGGCCGCCGCCAGCCCCGAGGACCTCGAACTCGGCACCGCCCTGGGAGGCCGGTTTTGACCTCGGCATCCCCGAGGAACTGCAATTTCCGACCGCCAGGGGGAGGGTCGGGCATGGAATGTGTGACGCCTGATATGACGACGAAGATGCCGCTTCGATGAGCAACCACGACCCCATCCCTCCCGCCGCGCGGCGCCTGGACCGCCTCTATGCCCCGCCCGAGATCGGGGCCCCCGGCAAGCGCCGGGCCCTGGCCGAGCGCCGCCAGTTGCTCCTGGCGGGCGGCTTCGTTCTGGCCATGGCCCTGGTGGTCGTGGCGGCCTTCGCCCTCATCCTGCCGGGGCTCCTGGGTCAGACCTACCGGCTGGAGGCCTATTTCCCGGACGCGGAGGGCCTGGACCCGGGGATGCAACTGATCCAGGAGGGTTATGTGATCGGTCTGGTCGAACGGGTCAAGCCGGTCTTTCCCGGCGACCCGGCTCATGGCCGCCATTGCCCGCCGCCCGCCGCCGGGGCCCCGCCCCGCTCACCGACCTTGCCCTGCTTCCGCGCCACCCTGCGCATCCGCGACCAGTGGCCTATTCCCCGGGACAGCCAGGTGCGCCTGACGACCCTGGGGTTGCTGAAGGGCAACGCCCTGAGCATCGCCGTGGGCCCGTCGGCGGAACTGCTGGCCCCCGGCGCGGTGATCGCCGCCCTCGCCCCCGAGCCTGACCTGACCCAGCAGCTCGCCGTCCTTACCGAGACGGTGCGGCTGGTGGTTGAGGAGAGCATCGCCCCGACCCTGGCCAGTATCCGTGATCAGGTCAAGACCATCGAGCTCCTGGTCGGCGGCGGCAGCGAGGACCCGGGCCAGGGGCTGGCCGGGAACCGCGAGCAACTCGCCGGGTCCTTTGAGAACCTGCGCCTGCTCTCGGACAACCTGGTCAGGGTGGTGGACCCCCAGGCCATCGGCGCCATCCTCGCCTCGGTCGAAACCATGTCCGCCGACCTGGCGCGGATCACCGCCGAGATGGCCGGCACTACCCCGGATGTCCAGCGGGCCGTCAACAATTATGACGACCTGGCCACCGATATCCGCGGCCTGGTGAACGAGAACCGCCCCGCCCTGCGGCGCTCCCTGGATGACACCCAGTTCCTGTTGCAGTCCCTGGCGGCGGCCCTGACTCCGATCCTGACCAACATCGAGGACGCCAGCCGCAACCTGTCCGCCTTCTCCCAGGAACTGCGCTCCCATCCCACCCACCTCCTGCGCCCGCGGGAGACCGAGGAGCAAGCCCCATGGTTCAAATGAAGTGCTTCATTCTGATCTGCCTCCTGAGCCTCGGCCTTGGCGGCTGCGGTTCGCCGGTGACCGTCAAGCAGGATCAATACCTCTCTCTGGTTCCCCCGACCGCTCCCGAACTCAGGGGCCCGTCGCCCGCCGGCGGTTCATCCGCAACCGATCTGCAGGTCAACGAACTGGCGGCCCGCGGCTTTCTCGGCGGGCGACAGATCCTCTTCCGCACCACGGCGGACCCCTGGCAAACCCAGCGCTACGACCAGTTGCTGTGGGACGAACCGGTGCCACGGGCCCTGTCCCGCCACCTGGCGGCGAGTATTCGCGCCGCCGGCCTCTTTCGTTTCGTCCTCATCCCTGCCGACCGGGGGCGCGCCGATTACCTCCTTGGCGGCGAGGTGGAGCGTTTCGAGCACCTGCCCACGGCGACGCCACCCCGGGTGGCGGGCGCGCTGAGCCTGACCCTCCTCCAGGCCAGTGACCGCCGCCCCCTCCTGGTCCGTCGCTACGCCGCCGAGGAAATCGTCGCGGGGGAGACCCCCGCCGCCATGGCCGCCGCCGCCACCCGCCTGGCGGACCGCCTGGCCGCCGCGGTGGTGAAGGACCTGCGGGCCTGGCGCGAGGGGGCAACCCTTCAGACCCCTCTCCCCAACCCTCCCCCGCAAGGGGGGAGGGAGCAAGAGAATCAGTGGTTTGAGCTATCGAACCCAACCCATGCAGCCGGGGGGGCTGAAGGGTTACGCGCGGGGAGGAGGACGCCACCCGATCCTGAAAGCATGGCCACTAGCGATATCGCCAGGCCACTCTCAGGGGGCGGGCAAGGGCCGTACCGGCTGCAAATTCTCGTCCATGAAGCGCCGGGCGGCTTGGATCAGGGTCAGGCGCGCCCGATCCGCCCCCCAGGTTTCCGTCAGCGCCGGGTCCGTCCCCGACCCCTCGTTCCACACCTGCCAGAGCAGGGCGACATCGTTGCGGTAGGCCGCGCCGATGCTCAGACCATCCGGACTGAAGGTGGCATGGGCGGCGCTACCCAGCCCGGCGGACAGGGTCAGATAGGCCGCCAGCGGTTGGTCCCGAGGCGCGGTGGGGCTTGGCCAGAGGCGCACCGTGCCATCGCGGGAGGCGGTGAGGAGCCAGCGCCCGTCGGGGGAGAACTCGAGGCTGAGAATCCGCGCCTTGTGGCCGATCAGCCGGGCGAGCGGGGTGCCGTTCCGGTCCCAGACCTGGGCGTCCCCCTCGCCGCTGGCGGTGACCAGCGTCTGGCCATCCGGGGCGAAACGCACACTGGTGACCGGGCCGGTATCGGGTTTCAGATAGCGGGGTTCGCCACAGGCGCCTCCGGCGATCTCGACCAGGGCGATGCGCCCATCCTCGCTGGCCGTGGCCAGGAGGCGGGCATCGGGGCCGAAGGCCAGATCCTGGACGGTATTCTTGTGCCAGGGCCCGGCGCAGACCTCGGTCCACTGGCCGGTGGCGGCAACCCGCAGCACCTGGACCCGGCCATTCTCGGCGCCGCTGGCCACCCAGACCGCCCCTTCTTCGTCCCGGGCCAGGGCCGCCCGGACGCCGCCGGCGCCCGGCGCGACGGGCAGGTCCTCGCCCAGGGGGGCGCAGGTGCGCAGGTCCCACAGCCGCAGCGGATGCCAGGAGTCGTTCGACGCCGTCAGTAGCCAGTCGCCGTGGGGGGCGAAGAGCGCCTGATAAATCGCCGGGCAGTCCGGGCTACCGTTCTGGGTACAGGGCTGAAGGTCGGGCGTCAGGGCCAGGGTGCAGACCTCCTCCCCCTTGGCCAGATCCCAAATCCGGGCCGTGCCGTCGAAGCCGGCACTGGCCAGCAGCCCGGCGGAGGGGGAGAAACCGACGCGGCGTACCCGATCCTGGTGGCCCTGGCCCTGGCCCTGGCCCTCGCCGCCCAGGCGCCAGCGCAAGGCCGGCACCAGGCCCGCCGCGCTGCGCTCCAGGCGCCAGACCTCGATGCGGCCATCATGGGCGCCCGTCGCCAGCAGGGTCGCGGGCGGTGTACCGGGTGGACTCCCCGGCGGGGGGATACCCTCTTCAGCCCCCGGCTCCCGGGCCAGGGCCAGGTGGGCGACCTGGTCGGCCTGGGGGAATTGGAGGACGAAGGTCGCCGCCGGTCGCACCGACCAGAGTCGGGCCGAGCCGTCCTCGCTGGAATAACTGAGGATGCGGCGCTGATCCCGGCTGAAGCGTGCCTCGGTGACATCCCCCTCATGACTGATGACGGCCAGGCTCTGGCCGGTCCAGAGCCCCCAGAGCCGGATGGTGTCATCCTGGGAGGCGGTGAGGACGAGGGGTTCCTCCTCGCCGGCGTCCTGTCCCGATGCGATCTGGACCTGGTCCACCGCCAGGTCGTGATGGCCGAAGATCTGGGCCTCGCCCGTCGCCAGGTCCCAGCGTACCACCTGGCCATCGTCATCCACCGCCACCAGGGTGCGCCCCTCGGGGCCAAAGGCGATCCGGCGCACCGAGGCCCGGTGGATGCGGATCTTGTGGCCATCCCGCGTGATGACTCCCAGCTCCGCCAACTCGCGCCCGGTCAGGTCGTAAACCCGGATGCGGTCGTCGGCGAAGGCGACGGCGACCCGGTTACCGCTGGGGTCAAAGACGGCGTGGTAGGCCGCGCGGCCCCGGGACTCGCTGGCCGGAAGGACGACGAGCTCCTCCCCGGTCAGGGTATCGACCACCTTGGCGGTGCCATCGAAGGAGGCTGTCACCAACCGCTGCCCATCGGCCGAAAAGGCCAGGCCGCGGACGCCCCGGTCGTGGATCTGGCGATCCCAAAGGACTACCCCGGGGGTCACCAGGCTCAGGACGCAGAGGGCGGGAGAGCGGCGCTCCCCATGGATGAGCGCCAGGGTGCGCCCGCCGGGATCCAGGGCGATGGGCGCGCGGGGGCGCCCGCCGCAGGTCCAGGTGGGTGGATCGGTCGCGGCGGCGGGGAGGCGCCAGACGCCCTCCTCGCCGATCCCCAGTGCCAGTACCTCCTCGCCCGTGCCGACCAGCCGTAGGCTGTGAATCGGCAGTTCCGGTCCGGCCAAGCCCCCGGCAAAATGGTAGCGCTGGTCCTGGAGGGTCCAGAGTTCGGCGCCCCCCCCGGGGGCCGGCATCGCCAGATGCTCCCCATCGTCGCTGAAGGCCGCCGCCAGGGCGGTGGCGCCGGTCGCGGGCGGGGCGCCGACCAGGCTGAGCAGGCGGTTGCGGATGAAGGCCCGGCTCAGGCTGTCCGTGGCCTCCGCGGGAAGATAGGGGCCGGCCGCCAGGGCCAGGCGGACGGCCTCGGCGGTATTGCCGCGGTCGATGGCGCTCTCGGCGTTGCGCAACTCGCTGCGGTAGAAGCCGAGCCGGGACTGGTTGGAGGCATCCCAGGCCCACCAGGCGGTGGAGGTGGCGATCACCAGGAGGCTGAGCAGGGTCCAGCCCAGGGTGCGCGCCTGGCGGTTGCGGCGCCGCTGCACGGCCAGATGGAGGCGGCTCTGCTCCAGGTAGTCGCGTTCCAGGGGTTCCAGTTCCGCGGCGTGGGTGGTGGCGAAGAGCTGGGCGGCGGCGTAGCCGGTCTCCCCCAGGAGATATTCCCGGTTGCGGTCGGTACGCCGCCAGAGTCGTGCCTGGCGGGAGAGCTGGTAGCGCAGGATGAGATCGCGGCGCTGGGCCGGATCCGCCAGCCAGTCCCGCACCGGCTGCCAGCGCTCGAGCAATACCGGGTGGACGAAGGCGGCGATGGGCCGAAAGCGTTTCCAGCGCTGGTTGGCCGCCGGGGGTGCCGGGGCCTCCGCGGCGGGGGCCGCGCCGGTTGTCAGAGGCCCCTCCTTGCCGATGAGATCCGTGCCCAGGCGCAACAGGCGTCCCACCCCACCGTGACGGATAAGCCGCTCCTCCCGGGTCTGCCGCCAGAGCCGGCGCAGGTCGTCCCAGATACTCGGGGCGGCGGGCGGGGCCGCCACCGCCTCCGCTGCCTCCTCCTCTTCCTCCGCGTCGGCCACCACCAGGCGCGCCGCGATCAGGCGCTCCACCAGGGGCGCCACCGCGGGCAGGTGGGTCAGGGTCTGGAGGTCCCCGGCGCGGATGCCGGGCCGGGGCGCCCCGCTGCCTTCCAGGGTGATGAGGGCCCGGCACAGGGTTGGCAGGGCGGTGCGCTGGGGTGGTTCCAGCGTCGCCCAGAGCTGGTCGGCGCGGGCGACGAGGCTGCCGGTCACCCCGCCCAGGCCGCGCAGGTCGGCCAGGGTCAGCAGGGATTGACGCGTCGCGGTCTCTTCCAGGCGCGTCGCCGCCCGCCGGTAAAGGTCTTCCAGGACCTCCTGCAAGACCGGGGGCCAATGGGTCAGCAGACTGGCCTCCGTCTCCAGGACATCCACCAGTCCGCGGCCGGTGCCGCTGGTCGATTCCTCGTAATCGAGGGCGGCGATGCGGGCCGGGATCTCGATCACCTGGCGGATGCGGGCCGTGGCGGGCGGTTGCAGGGGAAACCAGCTCACTTCATCCAGTTCCGCCGCCAGCTCGGGCAGGTCGGCCAGCAGGGGGAGATGGTCGCTGCGCAGGGTGGCGATGACCCAGATTCCATCCCGCGCCGCCAGGCAGGGCAGGGCGGCGAGGAAGGCCCGGGAGGTCGTGGCGCCAAACAAGGGGTCCAGGGAATCGACGACGATGATCAGTTGCGCCCGGCCGCCATTGGCCCCCGCCTGTTCGGCGAACTTGGCGCCGACCCGGGCCAGGGCCGCGGCCAGTTCGGCGGCGGCCACCTCCGGGGTGGCGAGCAGGAGATCGGCCAGGGACTGGGTGTCGAGCCCGAACTCCTCCAGCGCCGCGCCGAGGACCGCCGGCGCGCTCACCGCCGTGGCCAGGGCGTGGAGGGGTTCCTCCTCGCCCCCGAGGTCGACCAGACACCAACGGCACAGGGCGATCCCCGGGAAGAGGAAGGGCCGCGCCAGGCGGGGCAGCAGGCCGGCGCGGATCAGGGAACTTTTGCCGACTCCACTGGGGCCGGTGACCAGCAGGAGACCCCGGCCCCGATCGACGTTGGCTTCCAGGCGGTTGATCAGCTCCCGGGTCTCGGTCTCGCGGCCGACGAAGATCGGATGGTCGGGAAACTCGAAGGGCCGGTCCACCCGAAAGGGGCTGCCCCGCCAATCCTGGAGGTGCGAGGTCAGGCGCCGCTCGGCGCTGATGCGGCGGTTGAGGAGCTTGCGCAGTTGGGTCTCGACCAGCTCGCGAAAGGAATGATCATTGCCGAACTGGCGGAAGGCACGCCGGAAGCTGCCATCGGGGTTGAAGAAATGGGTACGAAAAAAGGCTTCGAGACGGCTGCGATCCGCCAGGGCCTCGCGCGCCACTTCGGGATTGTTGACGTCCACCAGGCAGGGGGCGGTCTTGCGATAGACCAGCACCTCCGGGCTGCCGGCGCGCGCCGAGCCCTCCACCGCGTCGACGAACTCCCACTCGGTCCCGGTCAGGCCGCCATAGGGGTCATTGGCCAGGGGCGTCCCCAGCCGGGCCCAGAGCATGACCAGCACGATCTCGCAGTCCGAGGGTCGCACCAGGCCCGCCTGGAAGCTCTGGGCGGCGGTCAGGGCCTCCTGTTCCCAAAGGACCGCCTGGACCTTGAAATAGGGCAGATATTCCTGGGCCAGGGCCTCGATGATGTTGCGCGTTAGGGCCCGCTCATGATCCAGGTCGGAGGGGGAAGAGACGAAGATGCGAACCTGGGGGTCTGCCATGGGCATCACCTGCAGCATGGGAAAAAGGGCGAGAAGGAGGCTTCGGTCATCAAGGGATAGGATAGGCCAGAGTTCAGTATACTATTACCGACCAGAACGCCCTTCTGTCCCGGCGGGTTCACCGGACCCGCGGCCTGGCAATGGTAGCCACCCCCGCGATGACATCCCCGCAAGCATCCTCTTCTCTCCGGCCCTATTGGCTCATCGCCCTCAAGGGCCACCGGCACCTGCGTCAGCCGGAAGCGGTCGGTGAGGCGCTCGCCGCCCTGCTTGGCGCCCTGAGCGAGGAGGTCGATGGCATCCTGGTCGGTGTTTCTTCCATCGCCCCCGGGGCCGACACCCTCTTTGCTCAGGCGATCCAGGGGATGTCGCTCCCCTGGCGCGTCCTGCTGCCAGCGTCTCTGGCCGAGCTGCGCCAGGACTTCTCCACGGAGGAGTGGCAGTGCCACGAGCAACTGCTGGCGCGGGCGACCGAGATCCAGGTTCGCGGCAGGGCCGCGGGCAGGGACGAGGCCGATCTGGAGTGCGGCCTGGACACCGTGGATCAGGCGGACCTGCTCATCGCCGTCTGGGACGAGAGGCCTGCGGGGGGAACGGGGGAGATCGTCGCTTATGCCCGCGGCGTCGGGAAACCGCTGATCATCCTCAACCCCGAGACGCTCGAGGTCCGGCGCGAGGGCTGGGAGGGTCATCCCTTCCTGGATCATGAGCTCCGCTTCCTCAACCGTCTTGGCGAGGGTGCCGCGATGGAACCCCCGGACTCCTCGCCGGTACCTCCGGCGTTATGGCGCTTTTTCACCAAGGTCGACCAGATGGCGACCCGCACGGCGCCGAATTTCCGACGCTGGGTCGCGTCCTCCCTGGTACTGAATACCGGCGCGACCCTGCTGGTGGCCTTCATCATTGCCTTCGCCCTGCGCCTGCCGGCCCTGGACGCCCTGGCCTTCCTCATGACTGCCGGGGCCATGGGGGCCGGTCTCTATCTGAAATACCGCAAGGTGCATCAACGCTGGATCCATTGCCGCGTGGCCGCGGAGATCTGCCGGGCCGCGATCGTCACCTGGGAATTGCCCCGGCTGGTGCTGCCGGACCTGCAGGGTCTGGGGGAGACCTTTGCCCGTCTCACGACCTCGGTCAGGATGATGCACCTCTGTGCCCGCCCCGCCGTCCCCCCGCCCCTGGAGGAGATCCGGGAGCGATATGTGCGCGACCGCATCGATGACCAGATCCAGTACCACCAGGCTCGTGCCGTCCGGCTCGCCCGCCTGCGCCAGCGCCTGATCAGTCTCTTCTGGTTCTTTTCCGCCCTGGCCGTCCTGCGCGGGCTCTTCACCGGTCTGTTCGGCACGGACAGTCTAAGCCTGGAGGCCAGCCGGACCCTCACCCACTTCTTGCCCCTGGCGCTCCCCGGTCTGGCCGGTTGCGCCCTGGCGCTGATCTCGATCTTCGACCTCAATGTCCAGGTGGCGCATTCCCGCGCCCTGACGAACTTCCTGATCGCGGCGCGGGCGGAGACGCAGGCCTGTCATCATCTCTATGCCTTGCAGCGGGCCATCGCCCGCACCGAACATTACCTGGCCCGGGAAATCGCCGACTGGTTCGCCCTGGGCCAGGAACCCCGCCATGGTTGAGTGACGCAATGGGTGAACTATGAAACGACTCCTGGCCCTGGATGGTGGCGGCATCCGCGGCATCTTCACCCTGGAGGTTCTGGCGCGGATGGAGGTACTGCTGCGCGCCCGGACCGGCCGGCCCGATCTGGTCCTGGCGGATTATTTCGACTATATCGCCGGCACCAGTACCGGCGGCATCATCGCCACCTGCCTGTCCTGGGGCATGCCGGTAGCCATGATCGAGGACCTCTATGTCCGGCGGGGGATGGAGATCTTCCGGCCCGCGCCCTGGTACAAACGCTGGCAAGCAAATATGCCGCGGAGGCCTTACCGGTAGCTCGGAGGTCTTCGCGGAGGGCGGGGGCGGTGCCGGCCTGGTTGCACCGCCTGCGCACCCTGCTATGCCTGGTGATGCGCAACTATTCCACCGGCTCCCCCTGGCCGATCTCCAACAACCCCGCCGCTCGCTTCAACGATCCCGCCTCGCCCGAGTGCAACCTGCGCATCCCTCTGTGGCAACTGGTCCGCGCCAGCACGGCCGCTCCGACCTTTTTCCCCCCGGAGACCATCGTTCTCGGCGGCCGGCGGCACGTCTTCGTGGATGGCGGCATCACGCCTTACAATAACCCCAGCCTGCTCCTCTATCTCATGGCGACCCTGCCCTGTTTTCACCTGGAATGGGAGCGGGGTCTGGATAAGCTGCTGCTGGTCTCGATCGGACCGGACGGGTCCGCGTCACCTCTGGCACGGCCACGGCGGGGGAGATGAGCCTGCTCTTTCATGCCCGCCGGGTGCCGGTGGCCCCTCATCGACTCGTCCAGCCGCGCAGGACTGCCGGGTCCGGCGCGGGGGGCGGGTCGTTGCGAGGCGACCTCAAAGGCGCTGATCGCGCCGCCAGGTCGTAACCCTATCTTCGCTACAATCTACTTCTCTCTGAACAGATCACCCCCCAGGTCGCCAAAACCACTTCAGATTTGACAATCTCAGGCTGATTCCCCTCCTGCGCATTGGCGCCGCCTATGCCGCGGAGCAGGGCGGGAGGCCTGCGGCTCCCCGGCCAGGACAACCTGCGGTCAGGACGTCCACCGCGGCCCTCAGATCAATTCTCCGATCGGGAGGATAGTCAGGATGAGGAACTTGAGCGCCTCGCCCACACCGATGTCCGGCTCGGCCTCGGCGCGCACCGGCCGCCCCTCCCGCTGGGTCACCCACTCGATCCGCCCCTCCGCGGTCAGCTCCAGACGCCAACTGTTGTGGGGGGCCATGTCCCGTTCGATGAGGGCGGCCACCGCCTGGGCCAGGGACGGGCTCTCGATGATGAGGCCGATTTCCGTATTCAGGTGCGTGGAGCGGGGGTCCATGTTGAAGGAGCCGATGTAAACCACCTGGCGATCGATGACCAGGGTCTTGGCATGCAGGGTCAGGGGCACCTTCTCCGGCATCCGGGCGTAACGGTCGATCAGGAGCGGCTGGTCCTCGGCGTCGCCGCGATATTCGAACAACTCGACCCTCATCCCCAGCAAGCGGCGGCGCTGAAAGGCATAGCGCGAATGCACCCAGATGGCATCGTTGGCCGCCATGGTTGGTGGGCCACGGGCGTCCGCAGGTCCTCCAGCAGGCTAAAGGTCCCTGGGAGCATGATGAGGTAGGGTGTCGCGGCGAGCAGTTCCCGTTGGGCGCCCAGGGCCAGTTCGGTCAACTGGCGCCCGCTCTCGCCGAAGGCGTCGTAACGGTCCAGCTCTGGGTTCTTGCCAGGCCGGTCGGAGATGAGCCGCGCCTGGCCCCAGTGGAGATCCGCGGCCCGCAGCGACTTAAAGCGAGCCGTGGTGGTCGCGAGTCCGGCGTCGAAACGCGGGGGGAAGTTCTCGGGGCGAGCGGCATACTGGTGCAACTCGCGGTAATAAGCCGCCCGTTCCTCGGGGGTGATGGCGATATCGACCACCGCCTCCAGGGGCACCACCCAGGGATGGTTCCAGTAGTCGTCAAAACTGCTGGAGACCTTTGGCACCACGGGTCCCAGGGCCAGGACGTCGAGATCCCGGAAATTGAACTCCTGATTGAGGTCGTAGTACTCATCGGCTACGTTGCGGCCCCCGAGGATGGCCAGGCTGCCGTCAATAATGAAGGTCTTGTTGTGCATGCGCCGGTTAAGACGCGGAAAATCGCCCGCCGAGCCGATGATCCGCGCCAGCTTGCCCAGGGTACCCAGACCCAGGGCCCCCACGGGGTTGTAAAGGCGGATCTCGACCTGGGGGTGATCGTTCAGGAAGGCGAGAAAACGGGGATCGGCGTCGAGGGAAATCTCATCGACGATGACCCGGACCCTGACGTCCCGCTCCGCCGCCCGAAGGAGGCGCTCGGCAGCGATCCTGCCGACATTGTCCTGATACCAGATGAAGTACTGGGTATCGATCGTGCGGGTGGCCTGGTCGGCCAGCATGCCCCGCCACAGCAGGGCCTCCTCGCCCTTGTCCAGGAGCAGGAAACCCGACTGGCCCGCTGGCTGGGTTCTGACCAGGCGCCGGATCTGCTTCCCCAGGGGGGTGGTCTCGGGATCGGGGATGGCCTGGGAATCGACCCGGTCGGCCTGATTGACTGACTTGAGGCTCGTGCATCCGGCCAGGACCAACGTCAGTGCCAGGATCGATATGAACCGGAATAATCGTGAGGCCATCTGCCGCTCCCCGGATTCACAAAAGTGTTATCGATCTGGAATCAGCGCCACCTGGAGATCATCCGCTCCCTAGCTGGGCAGATGCAGGATTACTATACCAAATGTTCCATAAAGCCACCATGAGCCCCAGTACTCGAACGCGGCACATGGATAATAACTTCGGCGATGAGCCCGATAGCCACCGCAGTGGTGCGCTTGGCCTAGGTGTGGGTGTAAGGTGATTCCGGCTGGCCCAGGCGTTGGGCATTCTGACCGCGGATGGCGTGCGTGCGGCGTGAGCGTCGGGGCGCTCGCCAGATCGCTATCGGGGTCAAGGGGGCGGTGCTCCAGGCCGAGTTTAAACAGCGGAGCGCCGCCGGGCTTTGCGTTGACGGGCGGAAAACGCGGCTGGATTGGGATAGACTCTGGCATGGGGCGGCATTCGCTAGCCCTCCGCCCAGGACCCTGCCCGACGAATGAATCCTAAGCCTCACGCCAGCGGCCAGATATCCCCGGCGCCGATCGCTTGCCCTCAGGGTCCGCCGACCGCAGCCGTGGGCGGGGCTCTGGCGGAAATCGGGCTGAGCGGAACCCGCCCGGTCCTGATCCTGGTCGGTGGGGCCGCCAGTCTTGGTGGCGGGGTGGCGGCACAACTGCTACCCCTGTTCACGGGCTTGGTACCCCTTTTGGACCGGCCGGGAGCGGCGATGATTGATGGTGTACCCCCTTCGAAGTCATGGCGCTCATGGGGGCGGCGCGCCAACGTGCCGCGGGATCCTTTCCGTTGATCGGAATCGCCCCGCGCGGCCGCGTAGATGCACCGGCGGGGGTCTCACCTGGCGGACATGGAAGTTCTTCCGCCATACCGAACGATGAAAGTGGCGGGTACTTTCACGCTGATCGGGCAGAGGTTGAAGTCCAAGTGGCTGGCCCCGACGGGCTCTCACGGGGTCTGCTCCTCGACAGGATCAGGGTGGGATCGAGTCTCGGGCGACCCTCGATCCCCACCACAGCCACTTCCTCCTGGTCCCAGGTGAACGCTGGGGCGACGAATCCCCTTGGCTCACGGCCGCGGCGGAGCGCCTGGCGGGCGGGCGGGGCACCCTGATACTGGTCGCCGGGGGTGGGGAGGTCACCCGCTGGGACGTCCTGCCCCGGCTGCGCCAGGGGGGCCGGATCCTGGCGCTCGCCGGCAGCGGCGGTATGGCCGACGCCCTAATCGCCTGGTGCCGGGGAGAGCAGCCGCCACTGGTAGTCGAACTAATGGGGATTGATCAGGCCCGTATTGGGGTCCTGGACCTGATGGCGGCAAGAGACCGACTGCCCGAGCTGTTGGTGCAGGCCTTTGCTAGCTGGAAACGCGAGAAGTAAGGACAGGCCATGAACCCGGTGAACCAGGCCAGCATGTCCGACAGGCTGCGAGGGTGGCGGGACGGATGTGGACTTAGCCGCATCCGTTCTTGACGAAAGGGAGCCAAGCTGAATAAACTGCTTGGGTTATGCCGTCGCCACTTCCCGATTTGATCGACCCCTGGCGAGCCGTTGATGCGGGCGCTGAATTTGACGGCGCCTGGCCTCTGTCGGGTATGGCGCGGCTCGGGGAGTCTTTAAGGGAGACGGCGGGCGAGGTCAGGTATCGGTTAGCCTTCGGGCGCGATCTGGAAGGTCGCGGGACCCTGACGGGCGAGATCGAGGCCCGACTGATACTGACCTGTCAGCGTTGCCTGGGCGCCCTGGAATTAGCCGTTGCCGCACCCCTGGAGCTGGCGCTGATTGCCGGGCTCGACGAGGCCCGGCTGCTGCCGGAAGAGCTCGACCCCTTGCTGGTATCCGTGGCGTCGGTCCGGTTGCTGGACCTGATCGAGGATGAATTGTTGCTGGCCCTGCCGCAGATCGCCATGCATCCGCCTGGGGATTGCGTACCGCCGGGCCCGGAGGCAGTTGAGGAGGGCGACTATCCGGCGGATGCCGGTGAAGTTCATCCTTTTGCCATTCTCGGCGCCCTGGGCGGGGGCGGAAAGAGCTGAACCCCTGGTGGCATCGTCTCGATGTCCCGGATGTTAATAAATTTACTGGCGGCTGCTGTCCATCCTTTCCACAATGGGCGGCATCCCTTCTGTCACGGAGAAAAAAATGGCTGTTCCCCAAAATCGCAAGACCTCTTCCCGCCGCGACATGCGCCGTTCCCATGACGCTCTGACGGGCCCCACCCTGTCGGTGGAGCCCCAGAGCGGCGAGGTGCATCGTCGCCATCATGTCTCGGCGGATGGCTTTTACCGTGGCCGCAAGGTCATAGAGACCAAGGACTGAAGTCGTAGCCTTCCCGACCCCCGTGCTGGCGGCCTAAGCCCTGATGGATCGTTTGACTATCGCCCTGGATGTCATGGGCGGAGATCATGGGCCCAAGGTCGTGGTCCCCGCGGCGCTCAACTACCTGCGCGCCACCCAAAAGGTGGCCCTCATTCTGGTGGGCAAGGAAGAGGAAATCGCCAGGCTCATTCCGGCGGGTGCGCTCGGTGACCGGCTGAGCATTCGCCATGCCTCCCAAGAGGTGGCGATGAACGAGTTGCCCTCCAAGGCCCTTCGCCAGAAGAAGGACTCTTCCATGCGGGTCGCCATCGACCTGGTCAAGTCCGGCGAGGCCCATGCCTGCGTCAGCGCGGGCAATACCGGCGCCCTCATGGCCACGGCGCGCTTCGTCCTCAAGACTCTGCCTAATATCGATCGTCCGGCCATCATGACCTCGGTGCCGTCCATGACCGGCAGCACCCATCTGCTGGACCTGGGGGCGAACGTCGATTGCACGGCGCAGCACCTCTTCCAGTTCGCCGTCATGGGCAGCGAGACCGTTACGGCGGTCGAAGGTCTGGACGCGCCCAAGGTCGGGCTGCTCAACATTGGCGCCGAGGAGATCAAGGGCAACGAGCAGGTCAAGGGGGCCCATGAGCTCCTGGCCCGCAGTTCACTGAACTACATTGGCTATGTGGAGGGGGATGATATTTACCTCGGCGTGGTGGATGTGGTGGTCAGCGACGGCTTCGTGGGTAACGTGGCGCTGAAGTCCAGCGAGGGCCTGGCCAAAATGGTGCGTCACTTCCTGACCGAGAATTTCAATCGCAATTGGTTGACACGCCTCTCCGCCCTGGCGGCCATGCCGGTCCTCAAGCGCTTTCGCCGCAAGTTTGACCCGCGTCGCTACAATGGCGCCAGCCTGCTGGGGCTGCGGGGCATCGTCATCAAGAGCCACGGCAGCGCCGATGTCCTTGCCTTCGAGAACGCGATCCATATCGCGGAGAAGGAAATTCACTGCAATATTCCCGAGCGCATCGCCCACCGCGTTGGCGGTCAGCTTGATGCCGAACGCCAACAAAGGCCGATCGCGTGAAGCTTTATTCCCGAATCCTGGGCACGGGCAGCTATCTGCCCAAGAAAATCCTCACCAACAAGGATATCGAGGACATCGTCGATACTACGGATGAATGGATTTTCGACCGAACCGGTATTCGCCAGCGCCATGTGGTGGTCGAGGGGGAGACCTGCTCGGACCTGGCTGTCGCCGCCGCCCGCGCCGCCATGGAGTCCGCCGGGGTCGCTCCCAGCGAGATCGACCTCATCGTCCTGGCGACAACAACGCCCGACCAGATATTTCCCAGCACGGCCTGCATCATTCAGCCCCGGCTGGGCATCAAGGGCGTGCCTGCCTTTGATGTCCAGGCGGTCTGCGCCGGCTTTGTCTATGCCCTCAGCGTCGCCGACCAGTACATCCGCACGGGCAGCGCCAAGCGCGCCCTGGTGATTGGCGCGGATACCATGTCGCGTCTCCTCGACTGGCAGGACCGTTCCACCTGTGTTCTCTTCGCCGATGGGGCCGGGGCCGTGGTCCTGGGCGCCGCCGAGGAGCCGGGTATCATCTCCACCCATATCAGCGCCGACGGGGCCTACAAGGATCTGCTGCAAGTCCCCAAGGGCATCGGCCGGGGGGGGTGCGAGGACCCCTATCTCGAGATGCGCGGCAATGAGGTCTTTCGCTGGGCGGTTAGCACCCTGGGCCGCATTGTCGACGAAGCTCTGGAAGCCAATGGCATGACCAAGTCGGACATCGACTGGCTGGTGCCCCATCAAGCCAACATCCGCATCATCCAGGCCACCGCCCGCCGACTCGACCTGCCCATGGACCAGGTGGTGGTGACCGTGGCCGACCACGGCAATACCTCCGCCGCCTCTATCCCCCTGGCGCTCGACACGGCGGTGCGCGATGGCCGTATCCAGCGTGGCCAAACCATCCTGATGGAAGGCTTTGGCGGTGGCTTCACCTGGGGCACGGTCCTGGCGCGCTTCTGAACCTCTTGTTCAAGCTACGAACCTTTCCATGAGCAAACCGATCGCCATCATTTTTCCGGGGCAGGGGTCCCAATCCGTCGGCATGTTGGGCGAACTGGCGGCGGCCTGGCCGCTGGTGGGCGAGACCTTCGCCGAGGCCTCGGATACCCTGGGGATGGATCTCTGGCAAGTAGCCAGCCAGGGTCCCAGAGACTTGCTCGATCGTACCGATACCACCCAGCCCGCCATGCTCGCCGCAGGCGTCGCCGTCTGGCGGGTCTGGATGCAGGCGGGTGGCCTCGCGCCGGCCTGGATGGCGGGTCATAGCCTGGGTGAGTTTACCGCTCTGGTCTGCGCTGGGGCCCTGGGCTACGCCGAGGCCATCGCCCTGGTCGCCCAACGTGGCCGTTTCATGCAGGAGGCGGTGCCCGCCGGAGCGGGTGCCATGGCCGCCGTGCTGGGGCTTACCGATGACCAGGTCGTCGCAGTTTGTGCTCAAGCCGCCCAAGGCGGGATTCTGGAGCCCGTCAATTTCAATTCCCCGGGCCAGGTGGTCATCGCCGGCGAGGCGGCGGCGGTGGAACGTGGCATTGCCGCTGCCAAGGCCGCCGGCGCCAAGCGCGCCATCCTCCTGCCGGTCAGCGTCCCCTCCCACTGCGCCCTGATGCGCCCCGCCGCCGAGCGACTGGCGGTGACCCTGGCGGCCATCACCCTCCAGGCGCCCCGTATTCCCGTGCTGCACAATGTCACCGTTGATGCCGTGTCGGATCCAGCGGCGATCCGCGAGCGCCTGGTGCGCCAGCTTTACAGCCCGGTGCGTTGGGTCGAAACGGTGCGGTGCCTGGCGGACCAGGGGGTGGGGTTGTTGCTGGAGGCCGGACCTGGAAAGGTCCTGACGGGCCTGACCAAACGCATCGATGATCGGCTGGAGGCCCTGGCGGTCCTGGACCCCAAGGGCCTGGCCCTAGCTCTGGAGGCAACGAATCATGCTTGAAGGTGACATCGCCCTGGTCACGGGCGCCTCGCGCGGCATCGGCCAGGCCATCGCCCTGGGCCTGGGCCGGGCCGGGGCCGTGGTCGCGGGTACCGCCACCACCGAGGCCGGCGCCGACCGCATCAGCGAGACGCTGACTGCCCATGGCTGTCAGGGTGCCGGCCTGGTCCTCGATGTCGCCAATCCGGCCTCAGTTGACAGTCTTATGGAGCGTCTGAGGTTGGACTTGGGCGAGCCGAGCATTCTGGTCAATAACGCCGGCATCACGCGCGACAATCTCCTGATGCGCATGAAGGAATCCGATTGGAACAGTATCCTGGACACCAATCTCGGCTCGGTTTACCGCATGTCCAAGGCTTGCCTGCGCGCCATGACCAAGGCCCGCAAGGGGCGTATCATCAATGTCGCCTCGGTGGTGGCCGTCATGGGCAATGCCGGTCAGACCAATTACGCGGCGGCTAAGGCCGGCATGATGGGCTTCAGTAAGTCACTGGCGCGCGAAGTCGGTTCCCGGGGCATCACGGTCAACTGCGTGGCGCCGGGCCTGATCGACACCGACATGACCCGTGCCCTGGACGAGGCCCATCAGCAGCAAATCCTGGCCTGCATCCCTCTGGGGCGCTGGGGCTCGGTGGAAGAGGTGGCCGCGACCGTGGTCTTCCTGGCGTCACCCGGAGCGGCTTACATCACCGGCGAGACCCTGCATGTCAATGGCGGCATGTGGATGGTCTGAGGCAAATTCGGGCGTGCCCCTGGGCGCCTTTCATCCGTCAACGAATACGCCTAGAATAGGCACCGCCCTTCTTGGGGCGATATATTTAAATCCGTGAGGGTCAAAGAAAATGAGCAGCGTTGAAGAGCGAGTCCGCAAGATCGTAGTGGAGCAGTTGGGTGTCAAGGAGGAAGAGGTGACCCTTGAATCCTCTTTCGTCGATGACCTCGGCGCCGACTCCCTGGATACCGTTGAGTTGGTGATGGCCCTGGAAGAGGAATTCGAAACCGAGATCCCGGATGAGGACGCCGAAAAGATCACCACGGTCAAGCAGGCCATTGATTACATCAACGCGCATCAGGCCTAATCAGGACCCTCGCGTCCTCGCGGGCGGGTGGTGGCGTCTCATGGGCGCGGCCGCCAGCCAGACTCCAGATCAGGCTCCCGATTAGGTTCGAGGGTATTTATCTATGTCGATCAGAAGGGTTGTGGTCACCGGCGTCGGCCTTGTCGCCCCGGTGGGGCTGGATACCAAGTCCGGGTGGGAGAGCATCCTGGCCGGGCGTAGCGGCATTCAGCCGATCACCCATTTCGAAATAGCGCCCTTTTCGACCCGGTTCGGTGGGCCTATATACGGTTTCGACCCCGAGCTCTACGTCGCCAAGAAGGACGTCAAGAAGATGGATAAGTTTATCCATTACGGCATTGGCGCCGGGACTCAGGCCATGGAGGACTCCGGCCTCGAGATCACGGAGGCCAATTGCCGCCGGATTGGCGTCGCCGTGGGCTCCGGTATTGGCGGTATCGCTGGTATCGAAAATAGCTACGCGGCCTATCTGCAGGGCGGGCCACGCAAGATTTCGCCCTTCTTCGTGCCGGCCAATATCGTCAACATGGTCGCTGGGGACCTCTCGATCAAATACGGCCTAAAGGGGCCTAATTACTCGATCGTGTCCGCTTGCAGTACCGGCACCCACAACATCGGCGAGGCGGCACTCATGATCCGTCATGGCATGGTCGATGCCATGCTGGCCGGCGGGGCCGAGATGGCTACGACCCCCGTCGGACTCGGCGGCTTTGCCGCCGCCAAGGCTCTCTCCACCCGTAACGACGCCCCCCAGCTTGCCAGTCGTCCTTTCGATCGTGACCGCGATGGTTTCGTCCTCAGCGATGGCGCCGGCGTCATCATGCTGGAAGAGTACGAGATGGCGAAGGCCCGCGGGGCTAATATCTACGCGGAACTGGTGGGTTTCGGCATGAATTCCGACGCCTATCACATGACTGCCCCCTCGGAGAATGGCGAGGGCGCCGCCGAGTGCATGCGCTTGGCCCTGGAGATGGCGGACCTGGGGCCCGAGCAGGTGGACTACATCAATGCCCACGGCACCTCGACCCCGGCGGGCGACATCGCCGAGACCAAGGGCATCAAACGCGCCTTCGGCGAGCATGCCTACCAGGTCGCCGTCAGCTCCACCAAATCCATGACCGGCCATATGCTGGGCGCCGCGGGCGGGGCCGAGGCCATCTTCACCCTCCTGGCCATGCGTGACCAGGTGGCCCCACCCACCATCAATTACGACACTCCCGACCCGGACTGCGACCTGGACTATGTGCCTAACGTCGCCCGCCCCATGAAGATCAATGTGGCGATCAGCAACTCCTTTGGCTTCGGCGGCACCAACGGTTCCCTCGTCTTCCGGCGAATCTGAGGCCAGGGGCGAGGCCCAGCCCGGCCTCGCCCAGGACGCCGCATCCGCGGGAGACGCCCTCGGACCACCGGTCGCCCTGTCCCAGGATGCCATAACCGGTCCCGAAGGAGGCGCTGGCCAGCTGCCCCCCGCCAGTCTCCCCAGGCGCCGCCGCTTCGGGAAGCTAGGGTTCCTCCTTCTGCTGGTTCTCGCCCTGGGCCTGGCCGGGCTGGGACTCCGCTTTCACTTTGATGCCTTCAAGGAGCGGCCCCTGGCCTTGCCCACCACGGCGGGGCCCGATCAACCCTTCCTGTTCGAAATCCCCCTCGGGATGTCCCTGCGCACCCTGGCCCAGGAGTTGACGGCCCTAGGGGTGCTGGACCATCCCTATTATTTCCTCGCCTTGGCCTACCTGCGTGGCGATGCGGGGCGGGTCAAGGCCGGGGAATACGAGATCAGCCCCGGCATGACCCCGGTGGCGCTGCTCGACAGGGTGGTCAAGAATCAGGTTTACCAGCGCTCCGTCACCCTCATCGAGGGCTGGACCCTGGCCCAACTCCTCGCGGCCCTGGCCCGGAATGATCGTCTGGTGGCTAAACTGGAGGGGACCACTCCCGAGGATTTGATGGCCGCCCTGGGCCGGCCGGATCAGCATCCCGAAGGACGCTTCTTTCCCGATACCTACCGCTTTACCAAGGGTACCAGCGATCTGGATATCCTGGGACGCGCCGCTCAGGCCATGGATCGGGTCCTGGCCGAGGAATGGTGGGACCGCGCCCCCGGCCTGCCTTTGGAGAGTCCCGATCAGGCCCTGGTGCTGGCCTCCATCATCGAGAAGGAGACGGGTCAGGCCGGCGAGCGCCCCGCCATCGCCGGCGTCTTCATCCGGCGACTCCAACTCGGCATGCGGCTCCAAACCGACCCCACGGTCATTTACGGGCTGGGTGCCGCCTTCGATGGTGACCTGCGCCGCGCCGATCTGACCCGGGATACGCCCTACAACACCTATACGCGGCATGGCCTGCCGCCCACCCCCATCGCGCTGCCCGGCCGGGCCGCCCTCCACGCGGCCCTGCACCCGGAGGCGGGCGATAGCCTCTACTTCGTCGCCAGGGGCGATGGTGGCCACTGGTTCTCCGCCACCCTGGAGGAGCACAATCAGGCGGTGAGACGTTATCAGTTGGGGCAGCGCGACGAGGGGGGCAAGCCATGAAGCCAAGGGGACGATTCATCACCCTGGAAGGCATCGAAGGCGCGGGCAAATCGACCCAGGTGGCCCTGATCCAGACCACCCTGGAGCAAGAGGGCCTGAGCGTCGTCCTCACCCGCGAGCCGGGCGGCGCCCCCATCGCCGAACGGCTGCGTCAGGTTCTGCTCGACCCCGACTGTCGGGGTATGTCCGCGGACGCCGAGCTGTTGCTGGTGTTTGCCGCCCGCGCCGAACACCTGGCCAAGACCATCCACCCGGCCCTGGGGCGGGGTGACTGGGTGGTCTGTGACCGCTTTACCGATGCCAGTTACGCCTATCAGGGCGGTGGCCGCGGCCTGAACCCGGCCCGCATCGCCGTGCTGGAGGCCTGGGTGCAGGGTGATCTGCGCCCGGACCTGACCCTGCTTTTCGATCTAACCGTGGACCTGGGGCTGGCGCGCGCCGCCAAGCGGTCGGTGCCGGATCGCTTCGAGGGCGAGACGGCGCGCTTCTTCGCGGGGGCCCGCGCCGCCTATCTGGCCCGGGCCCGGGCCGAGCCCGGGCGAATCCGTCTCATCGACGCCAGTGCCCCCCTTGACCAGGTGAGCCAGGCCGTTACCGCGGTCATCCGGGCCTTTGCCGCCGGTGCCAGGGATGCCAACCCATGACCACCCCCGCGCCTCTGGAAGCCTCGCCCCCCTGGCTCAAGGAGCCTTGGGCGGCCCTGCAAGGCGCTCGTCAGGCCGATCGCTTTCCCCATGCCCTGCTCCTGACGGGCCCCGCGGGGGTAGGCAAGCGCCGCCTGCTTGAGGCCCTGGCCCATTCCCTTCTGTGCCACGGCACCCTGGCCGGGGGATGGGCCTGCGGCCAGTGCCCGGATTGCCGCCTGCTGGCCGCCGGCACCCATCCGGACCTGGCGCGCGTGGGGCCCGACGAGGAGGGCAAGTCCGGCGAGATCAAGGTTGACGCCATCCGCGCCCTGGCCGGCGCCGAGGGCCTGACCGCCCATCGGGGTGGCTGGAAGCTGATCCTCATCGACCCGGCGCATCGCCTGAATACCTCCGCCGCCAACGCCCTGCTCAAGACCCTGGAGGAGCCGGCGCCCAGCACCCTCCTGTGCCTGGTCAGCGAGCAGCCCAGCCGCCTGCCAGCCACCATTCGCAGCCGTTGTCAGGTCTTGCGCCTGGCCGTCCCGCCCGAGGCGGAGGCCCTGGCCTGGCTGGCCCCCAGAACCGCGGGGTTCGATGCCGCGACCCTACTGCACCTGGCCCATGGCGCCCCCTTGCGCGCCCTGGAACTGGCCAACCCGGAGCATCTGGCCCTGCGTGATCGTCTGATCCGGGGTTTCGTTGAGGTGGCGCAGGGCAAGCGCGATCCCCTCGCCGAGGCGGCGACCTGGAACCAGGCCGAACCGGCGCTGCTCCTCGAATGGCTGGGGGGCTGGGTCAGCGACCTCTTGCGGCTCATCCCGGAACTGATCGGGTCGCGGCCGCGGCTGATCAATGCCGACTGGGCGGGTGATTTCCGGACCCTGGCGGACCAGGTGGACCCCGCCGCCGGTCATCGCTTCCTGCGCCAGGTCTGGCGGGTGGGCGCCAGTGACACCACCAATCTCAACCGCCTGCTGCTCTTTGAGACCTGGCTCCTGGAGTGGGCCCGTCTCTATAGCCCCGCCGCCGGCCACCACTCACGCTAGGGGAGAAGGCAATGGAAGCTTCCGCCATGGGCGCTCGCCCCCGCATCATCAACTTCGCGATCCGTGACAAGGCCGCCCTTTACGCTGCCTATATGCCCTTCATCCAGAACGGTGGCATCTTTATTACCAACAGCCGTCGCTACGAGCTGGGGGATGACATCTTCCTGGTGCTCCGGTTGCTGGACGACCCCGAGAGCCTGCCCATCGCCGGCAAGGTCGTCTGGGTGACCCCGCCTGGCGCCGAGGGCAACCGGGCTATTGGCATTGGCATCCAGTTTGGCGACCAGGACAGGGGGGCGGCGCGCGACAAGATCGAGACCTATCTGGCGGGGATGCTGGAGCTGGATCGCCCCACCCATACCATGTAGCTGGCCGCTTATCCCCTAACCCCCCGCAGGTGAACCCAGATGCTCGTGGACTCCCATTGCCATCTCGACCGGGTCAGTCTCAAGGCCTATGACAAGGATTTCAGCCGCTTCATGGCGGAGACCCTGGCCACCGGGGTAGGGCGGATGCTCTGCGTCGCCATCGACCTGGAGCATTACCCCAAGATGCGCGCCCTGGTGGAGCCCTATCCCCAGGTGTTGGTATCGGTGGGCGTCCATCCCAATGAGGTCAACCGCCACGAACCCGAGGTCGAGGAACTGGTGGCGCTGGCGGCGGACCCGCGCAATGTCGCCATCGGCGAGACGGGGCTCGACTATTACCGCAGCGAGGGTGACCTGGCCTGGCAGCACCAGCGCTTTCGCAACCACATCGCCGCCGCCAAGGCCTGTGGCAAGCCCTTGATTATCCACACTCGGGAGGCGCGGGCGGATACCCTGCACATCCTCCGCAAGGAGGGAGCCCGGGAGGTCGGCGGCGTCCTGCACTGTTTTACCGAGGACTGGGACATGGCCAGCCAGGCCCTGGATCTGGGCTTTTATATCAGCTTTTCCGGCATCATCACCTTTCCGGGCTCGGACGAATTGCGGCAGGTCGCGGCTCGGTTGCCCCTGGACCGGATACTGATCGAGACCGACAGCCCCTACCTGACCCCCGTGCCCCACCGGGGGCGCCCCAATGAGCCGAAATATGTCGCCCATGTCGCCCAGCGCATCGCCGAGCTACGCGGCCTGGAGACGGATCGGCTGATAGCCGCCACCCATGACAATTTTCAACGCCTCTTCAAACCCACCTCGGGCCGCCCGGATGGAAACGCTTGAACTAACCCCGACCGCCCTGGGCCAGGAGGGCATCGATCTGCTGGGTGGCTTCTTCCCAATTCAGGCTATCGAAGCTGGGGTCGAAGCCATGCTTCTCGGCGAGGAAATAAGCGGCCTCCTTGATCATGGCCTCTCGCTCCCCGGCGGTTACGCCGGTAGGTTCTGATTTTGCCGCGGGCCTGGTGGCCGGAGCCCTGGCGGCGGGAACCGGAGTGGCTCTTGATGTCGCCCGGGTCGGTGCAGGTGTGGCACGGGTCGGGGCCGCTGGCGTGGGGGATGGACGCGTGGCCTTAGGGGCCGCGGCCGGGGTTGGGGCCTTGGGCGCCGTGGTCGAGGCGGCGTTTCGGGCGGGGCTGGCTGGCCGCGGGGCGGTGGTCCGCGCGGGTGCGGGCTTCTTGGCGACGGGTGTCGTGTCCGTGGCGGGGCTCCTGGTCACCGGCCTCCCCGGAGCGGCCGCGGCGGCGGGCGCCTTGCGGGTGGTGGTCTTTTTGGTGACGATTTTGTTGTCTTCAGCCATGGGTGATCGCTCTCCTCTAGATTGGGACGCGGGGCCGGCCAGCGGGCAATGCGCTGGTGCAAGCCCCGTTGGGCGGTGGATAATTTGGGTTGTGTCACCGGCAATGATATAGCGGGAATCCTGAATTCCGAAATGATTGGCCCGTGATTTTTTCTTGGGGTGAACGAGGATTACCGTGATCAGCCAACACTCCAGCCTCCGCGGTCATTTGGACTCCTCAGCCTGATGGGCGTCATGCTCCTGGGCCTCCCCTGGTGCCGCTCCTGGGCCGAACCCCTGCCCGGGGACCCTGCTGCGAGCGTCCGTGAGCAACCCGAGGCTGGGGTGGCCGCGGATCCCCGGGAGTGCCTGCTGCTGGGTCAGCGCTACGAGAATGGTATCGGCGTCCCCCAGGACCTGGATCGCGCCCTGGGCCGCTATTGCGAGGCCGCTCATCTTTGGCTCGCCGATGCCCGTTATCATCTGGGCTGGCTCTACGGCAGCGGCCGACTCGGCAAGATCGACGAAGTCCTCGCCGCCCCCTGGTTCAAGTCCGCCCTGGCCCTCGGCCACCCCCGGGCCAGCCAGCAACTGCAGTGTCTGGAGGCCACGAACCTGGATCTGGAGGCCGATCTCGCCTGTGTGCTCCGGGACGCCATGGTCGCCCACCGCATCATCGACCTCCGTCCCCCGGCGGCGCCCAGCCGACCCGCCGAATCCGACCCCAAGAGCGACAGCCCCCACCCCCCCGAGATCGGCTCCGCCGACATCATCGCCCTGGTCCAGCGCCTGGCGCCCGACTACCGCCTGGACCCCAATCTGGTCCTGGCCGTCATCGAGACCGAATCCAATTTTGCCATTGATGCCCTCTCCCCCAAGAACGCCCAGGGGCTGATGCAGCTCGTCCCTGCCACCGCCGAGTGCTTCGGGGTCGCCAATGTCTGGGATCCGGTGGACAACCTGCGGGGCGGCATGGCCTACCTGCGCTGGCTGCTCGATCACTTCAATGGCGATGTGGAATTGGCCCTGGCCCGCTACAACGCCGGCGAACAGGCGGTCGCCCGACATGGCGGCATCCCCCCCTATCCCGAGACCCAGGCCTATGTCAAACGCATCCAGCGCCGATTGGGCGCCGAGACCGGCCCCAAAGGGGAGCGGGCGGACCTGACGACTACCGAGGGCCGTCGAACCTAGTCGCATCGGAGGCCAGGACCGAGAGGCTCAATCCGGGATTCGGCCTTCAGACCGAAGGATCGCCACCAACATCATGAGTGCCTCAGAGGTCCAGGGCCTGGACCCGGGATCAGGGAGATTTCGATCGAATTGATCCGCGCGTCCATGTCCCGCTCAATCCGGAGGTCGCCCCAGCGGCGGGAAGTCCCTCGCTCTTCCGGCAGGAAGAGGTGGATGCCCGTTGGGTTTCCTGCCGGCGGCCCTTTGTGGTGACCGGCGGGGAACTGACCCTGCGGATGCTGGATCTCGAATTCGATGCCACGGCCAACTTCTCGGCGACCGACTTGCCGTGCAGGGTGATGTCCTGGGGCTGAATTTGGGTGCGTTTGACCAACCCGGACATCCGCGCCTTAGCTACTGGCATTTGCCAGCTGTGCATCACACCTCTCCAATTCTAGGTTGCGATCACCCATCGGCCCTCCACCAGGCTATTTACCCCTGGCCACACAGGCCTGATCGCACAGCTCACGGCTGGTGAAGGGCATGGGGCCATGGCAAGGGCCGTAGCTAAAGGCGCGACAGGTGTCGCTGGGGTAATCGTAGTAAAAGCCTGGGGTACGGCCCGCGCAATTGCCGGCTTTGGGCGTATCGAGGCAGAACACCGGGAGGTTGTTAGTGTCAACCCTAGGGGTCGCGCAGCCAACCAGCAGGACCAGGGACACAAGAGGCAAATAGAGAGGTATCAATCGCATGGCATTTCCGGGCGCGTCATCCGCCCGACGGGGCGGCGCGAAAGGCACGCATGGTACGTCCCAACGCCCGGTTCCGCTACTTGATTCATAATGGTTATCCCTTAGCGCCCTGGACACCGCCCTATGCTCCTCTCCGACACCGGCCTGCCGATGCCCGATTATGGCGGCGGGAGCATCGTCAACCTCATGGCCTCGCTCATTCGGGCCCAAGGGGGAGCGGCGGATTACCCCAACCTCCGGCTGCTACCACCAGAGGCGATTCAAGGCCATACCAACGTTCTCTTGTTGGTGATCGACGGCCTGGGAGCGAACTGGTTGGCGGAGCGCTCGCCGACGGGCATTCTGAGTCGCCACCAGCTCGGGACCATCACCTCGGTCTTCCCGACCACCACGGCCTCCGCCATCACCACCTTTCTGACCGGTGACGCGCCCCAGCAGCACGGCATCACCGGCTGGTTCACCTACTTCCGCGAACTGGGCTGCGTCATGAGCGTGCTGCCCGGGCATCCGCGTTATGGGGGCGTCGGCTACCGGCAGGCGGGGGTTGACCTGGCGTCGCTCCTAGGACATCGGTGCCTGGCAAGCCGGATTCGGACCCGCGCCTTCTTTCTCACCCCGGCCAAAATCGCCCATTCGGACTTCAATCTGGCGCACCTAGGACCGGCCCAGGCGCGCCCCTTCACGGACCTGCGGGATATGTTCCGCCAGGCCTCCCGCCTCCTGCGCGCGGATACTGACCCCAAATACCTCTATTTATACTGGCCCGGCCTGGATGGCCGGGGTCACGAGGCCGGCATGGCCAGCCCCCTGGCGGCGCGCCACCTGGGGGCCATCGAGCAGGCCCTTACCGATTTCATGGTCGCCAGCGCCGGCACCGACACCCTGGTGCTGGTGACGGCGGATCATGGGCTGATCGATACCGGACCCGGGGACCGCCTCGACCTGGCGGATCACCCGGAGCTGGCGACCTGCCTGTCCCTCCCCCTCTGCGGCGAACCCCGCGCCGCCTTCTGCTACCTGCGTCCGCGCCGCGTCCAGGCCTTCGAGGACTACTGCCAGCACGTCCTGGGCGGCCATGCCCTGCTTAGACCCAGCCAGGACCTGATCCAGCAGGGGCTGTTCGGCCAGGGCAAGCCTCATCCTGGGCTAGAGGAGCGGGTCGGGGACTACACCCTGCTGTTGAAGGGCAGGAGTGTCATTCGTGACCATTTGGCCAGCGAGAAGAGCCTGGTCCAGATTGGCGTCCATGGTGGTCTGAGCGAAACGGAGTTGGTCGTGCCCCTCTGCCGGTTGTAACCCTTTTACATCCGTGTCCAGGCGACTCCTCCCGCGAGAGTGGCTCCCTGGGTATTGCAAGGTGAACAAGGGCCTGCCGGGGGGGTGCCTCGCTTGCGGCAACTGCTCGCGGATTTGGCTGGCGGCGTAATCCAGCATCTCCACGCTCAATCAGGGATAAAGACCAATCCAGAAGGTATCGTTCATGATCCGGTCCGTGTTGGGCAAGTCGCCGGCGACACGATAGTGGCGTCCCTGGAAGTAGGGCTGGCGGGTGAGATTGCCGCCGAAGAGCAGGCGGGTGCCGATTTTATGCTGGTCCAGATGCCGCAGCAGATCGACCCGGGAGACGCCGGCCGCGGGCCTCAGGGTGATGGGGAAGCCGAACCAGGAGGGGTCGCTTCCAGGCGTGGCTTGGGGCAGGATCAGGAACTCCTCGCAAGCGCGCAGGCGTTCGTGCAGGTAGGTGAAGTTGGTTTTGCGGCGGGCGATGAAGTCCGGGAGCTTGTCGAGCTGGGCCAGACCGCAGGCGGCCTGCATGTCGGTGATCTTGAGGTTGTAGCCGGCGTGGAAGTAAGTGTATTTGTGGTCATAGCCGGCGGGCAGGCTGCCGAGCTGCCAGGTGAAGCGCTTTTTGCAGGTGTTGTCCTGGCCGGTGGCGCAGAAGCAGTCGCGGCCCCAGTCGCGGAAGGATTCCAGGAGGGGCTTGAGGGTGCCGTTATGGGTGAAGACGGCGCCGCCCTCGCCCATGGTGATGTGATGGGCGGGGTAGAAGCTGAGGGTGCCGATGTCGCCGAAGGTGCCGACTAATTGGCCCTGGTAGGTCGAGCCCAGGGCATCGCAGCAGTCTTCAATCAGCCAGAGGTGGTGCTGCCGGCAGAGCCGGGTGATGACCTCATCCCCGGGCTGGATGGCGCGCTCGCCCAGCTGGGGGGAGGTGAGGGTGGCGAAGGCGACGAGGTTGGCGGAGGAGCCGGAGTCGACGGTGATGAGGTGCTTGACGCCGAGGAAGCGGGCCAGGCGCTCTTCGAAGGCGTTGTTGAAGCGCCCGGTGGTGAGCCAGCCGTCGAGGGCGGCTTCGACCATGTTGTGCAACTCGGCGGCGTCGAGGAACTTGCCGGCGACCGGGACGGGGGTGATGCCGGGCTCGAAGGGGCGGGCGGCTAGGGTCAGGGCCGCAAAGTGGGGAATCTCTGCCGCCATGACCACCCGGTAAACGCTGGCCAAGGCGGCATCGGTCAACTGGGCTAGCGGTTTGATGGCCAGGCTGGCAGGCAGCGGGAAGGGCTTGTCGATCCGCAAAAAATGGGGAAGGGTAGCGGATCGCCATTAAAATCAGCCTTTCGCAAGGCGTGAGCGCGCTCCGCATCCTGGGGTGGGGTGGTGGTGAAGTGGAAGCGCACATCTCTGTTAGGGTCGGGGGCATTCATGGCCAGCGCCGGCCGTGCCCTGGTGGTCGATGACTCCGTGAAGGGGAAAGGTAGCTTGTAGATGCCCCCGACCGAATCCTAGAGATCATTCCAGATATCCTCCGCCGGGTTGGCTAATACCTCACGGGCGAAGCCTGTTTTGTCTTGGAGGTGGGCAATCGCGGTCTGTTCCGCCACTTGCTCATCGGCTTTCTCGTCATGGACGATCACCCGGATACGCGCACCCTGGGGGCTGGCGACCTGGAAGTTGACGTCGCCCCCCGGGCCAACGGCCAGGGTCTGTGCGGTGATCATCATGGGAAGCGGCCTCCTCGGCAAGGTCAAGGTAACCCGTGCGCCAATACGGTGGATCAGACTGGCTGATTTTCATAATCAATGAGTTCCAGAGGCGATCTGTCACGCATATCAGTGCCGACAGCTTGAGCCTGGTGCCAGGCCACGATACGACGGACGGTTTCATCCAGCGACTAGCGGGGCTGCCAGCCTAGCTGGCTCCTGGCCTTGGCGCAATCCAGTTTGAGGTAAGGGGCTGTGGGGTTGCGGCCTGGGGTCGAGCTGCCAGTTCCCTGCCCGCCGCCGGCCTGCCAGGCGGCAGTAAGGCGCTGGATGAGCCGCTGGATGGGTCTGGCGTCCTCGTCGTGGGGACCGAAGTTCCAGGCTTCGGCGAAGGTGGTGCCCTCGGTGTGGAGCCGTTCCGCCAGGAGCAGATAACCGGCCAGGGGTTCCAGGACGTGCTGCCAGGGGCGGACGGCCTGGGGGGACCGAATGGCGGCGGGCTCGCTCGCCGCGATGGCGCGCAACAGGTCGGGGATGAGGCGGGCCGCGGCCCAGTCGCCGCCGCCGATGACGTTGCCGGCGCGGGTGCTGGCGATCGCGACGCCGTGCTCGGCATGCTGGGCAGGGTTGAAAAAGGTGTCACGGTAGGCACGGGTGACCAGTTCGGCGCAGGCCTTGCTAGTGCTGTAAGGGTCCCGGCCGCCGAGGGGTTCGTTTTCCCGGTAGCCCCAGACCCATTAACGGTTCTCGTAGCACTTGTCACTGGTGACGATGACGACGGCACGGACGCCTGGGGTGTGGCGTACCGCCTCCAGCAGGTTGACGGTACCCATGACGTTGGTGGCGTAGGTTTCGACCGGGTCGCGGTAGCCCTGGCGGACCAGGGCCTGGGCGGCGAGGTGGAGGACGATTTCCGGGCTAGCGGCGCGCAGGGCCTCGTTCAGGCGGGTCGGGTCGCGGAGTTCGGCGAGGTGTGAGTCCATGCCGGTGGCGATGCGGGCGGCGGCGAAGAGGCCGGGCTGGGTCGGGGGGCGAGGGCGTAGCCGGTGATCCGGGCGCCAAGATGTTGCAGCCAGAGGCTGAGCCAACTGCCCTTGAGGCCGGTGTGGCCGTGATGCCAGGGAGCGGCACCACTGGCCCACAGCTGCTCCAGGTAGATGCGGTCGCGCAGAGTGTCCATGGGGTGCCAGAATCCGGGGTGGCGGTAGGCTACCAACTCGCACTGTCGGACCAGGCTGGCGATGGGGCCGTCCTCCCAGGCGATGTCATCGCCGCCTAGGAGGTCTAGGGTGGAAAAGCGTCGGACCCGGCCCAGGCGGCCGCCAGTCCGGGTCTGCTCGCCGGTATCCACCAGGGTGATGCGCCAGGGTTCTGCATAGCGTTGGTGGATGTCGATGCGGTTGGTGGTGAGGTCGAGGGTCAGGTCGGAATTGTGGAGCAGGTAATTGGTGAAGTATTCCTTGATGAGGTAGCCCTTGTAGCCCAGGCAGATGATGAAGTCGTTGAGGCCATGGTGGGAATAGGTCTTGAGGATGTGCCAGAGGATCGGCTTGCCGCCGATCTCGACCATGGGCTTGGGCTTGATCTGGGTCTCCTCGGCAAGCCGGGTGCCCAGGCCGCCGGCCAGGATGGCGGCCTTCATAGTCCCTAGGTGTCGTGGCCGGTGGCTCGCTTGAACTGGGTGGCGTGGCACTTGGGGCAGGGGGGGATGCGGCCGGTCTTGTGGAGGTGGATCTCGGCGCCGCAGGCGGTACAGAGGAGGGTGCCGGGGCCGGAGATTTCGCCGGTGTGGTAGCCGATGGTATGGCGGGCCTGGTCCGCCCAGTTGCGCAGTTGCAGGCTGGTCTGGTCGGCGACGCTGGTGAACATTTCCAGCAGGCGCTGCTCCACCTGATCCAGGTCGAAGCGCCACCATTGGCGCAGGTCGGCGCCGGTCTCGGTGATGTAGGTGGCGGCGTCCTTGATGTCGCGCTCGATGTAGTCGGCCACCTTGGCGGCCTCCTCGCGGGTGAGCTCGCCAAACTCCACCATCTGGTCGCGGCTCTTCTCCAGCAGCTCGCGCAGGGCGGGCATGGTCTCCTGCCCGGCCTTGGCCAGGGATTCGTGGGTGCGCTTGAGCATCTCCTCGTAGGCTTGGACCATCTTGTCGAGGGCGGCGGGCTTGTCGTTGTCGCTCATGGTGGGCTCCGGGTGGTGGCGGTGGATGCGGTGGGTGGGGGCTTCGGTGCGTCCCCTGTGCCAAGTTTGCCCCATGGTGGGGAAATGGCAAGCATTGAATGCCTTCCCCTGAATCCTATAAGGGCGCCGTCTCGGTCCCTTCCTCGTAACGATAGCCGACCCCATAGACGGAGTGGATCAGTTCCTGCTCCGGGGCCAGCTCCTCTAATTTGCGGCGCAGTTTCTTGACGTGGCTGTCGATGGTGCGATCCGAGACGACGCGGTGGTCTCGGTAGATGCGCTCCATGAGGCGCTCGCGGGAGAAAATGCGGCCGGGGGCGGCATGAAGGGTGGCGAGGAGGCTGAATTCCACCGCCGTGAGTTCGATGGCGCGCTCCCGCCAGTGGACGCGCAGGGTGGCGGCGTCCAGGGTGAGGCGGCTGACCTCGCCGCCCGCCTTGGCGCCGGGGGTGGCGGCCTGGGTGCGGCGGAGAACGGCCTTGACCCGCGCCACCAACTCCCGGGGGCTGTAGGGTTTGCAGACATAGTCGTCGGCGCCCAGTTCCAGGCCAAGGAGGCGGTCGATTTCCTCGACGCGGGCGGTGGTCATGATGATGGGGACCGGGCTGAAGGCGCGGAGGTCGCGGCACAAGTCCAGGCCATCATGGCCGGGTAGCATGAGGTCGAGAAGGACCAGGGCGGGTTGATGGGCACGCACCCAGTCGGCCACGAGGGTGCCGTCGGCGAGGATCTGGGTGCCGTAGCCAGCGGCGGTGAGGTAATCGGCGACCAGGCGGGCGAGGCGGTCCTCGTCCTCGACAATCAGAATTTGGTCGGTCATGGAGTGGCACCTTGGAGGGGCAGGCGGAGACGAATCCAGAGACCGCCAAGGGGGGAGGGTTGGGCGCTGATGTCCCCGCCATGAGCCTCGGCGATGTTACGGGCGATGGCAAGGCCGAGTCCGGCACCGCCCGTGTTGCGGCCGCGAGAGGCCTCGACTCGGTACAGGCGGTCGAACAGCGGGTCCAGGGCGGCCTCGGGCACGCCGGGGGCCGTGTCCTGGAAGTCGATGTGCAACTCGCCGGGCAGGCGGGTGAGGAGGATGCGTAATTCGCCGGCGGGGTCGGTGTACTGGAGGCTGTTCTGCAGCAGGTTGCGGAAGAGTTGGGACAAACGGTGGCCGTCCGCCCATAGCACCGGGGGTTCCGTCAGCGGGTTGTGGAGGCTGAGTCCCAGGCCGGCCGCGGCGAAGCGGGGGCGGAAGGCGTCCAGGTCCGCCGCCAGGATTTCCAGGATATCGGTATCTCCTTTGCGATAGCTGAGGGCGCCGAGGTCCGTCATCGATAGCTCATGCAGGTCATCCACCAGCCGGCCCAGGCGCAGGGTGTCGCCGTGGAGGGCCTCCAGGGTCCGGGGCCCCAGGGGACGCACGCCGTCCTGGGCGGCCTCGATCTCGGCGCGCAGCAGGGCCAGGGGGGTGCGCAGTTCGTGGGAGATATCCGCCATCCAGCGCCGTCGCGCCTGCTCGTTGGCCTCCAGGGTCTGGGCCAGGGCGTTGAGGTCGCGGCCAAGTCGGCCCAGTTCATCATCCCCCTGGCTGGCGGCCCGGGCGGCATAGTCGCCGGAGGCCAGGCGCCGCGCCGTATCCTGGAAGCCGCGCACAGGCTTGGCCAGGCGATGGGCCAGGGGAAAGGTGAAGAGGGCCGAGAGCAGAACCATGGCGAGGGCGATGAGCAGCAGGGCCTGGCCCTGGCTTTCCTGGAACCGCAACTCGCCGGATTCGGGCAGGAAGGGGCCCTGGATCAGGGCTAGCTCGCCGATGCGCTCCTCGTCCAGCCGGAGGGGGAAGCGGGGCGTCCCGGGGAGCAATTCCGGCTGGGCCTGGATGGGGGTGCCGTCCTGGTCCAGCAGCATGAGGCGCATCTCCAGGGGCAGGGGTGGGCCATCGGGCTGACGCGCCCGCTCCACCGCCGGGGTGGGGGGCCAGATGCCGGGTTCTTCGAACCGATGTCGCATCATGCGTGCCTGGTGGCGCCGGGGGCCGCTGCGCGGGGCCCAGTCCTGGGGATTCTGGCCAACAGGATCCTCCGACCGGCCGAAGCCGGTGAGGATACCGATCCAGATGCCCTTGTCCGCGGTGATCTGTTGCCAACCGCCATCCAGGCCGTAGCGCTCGACCAGGCGTTCAACAATCTGCTCCAGTCGTTCCTGCTGGCGGCTTTCGGCCAGTTCCAGGAGTCCATTGTTGAAGGACCAGGCCATGAAGGCGTGCATGCCCGCTACCGCCAGGGAACTGGCGGTCAAGAGGGTCAGGAAGAGCTTGGTGCGGATGGAGAAGGTCATGGGGACAAGATTATGGCTGGCCAGGGTGCAGCAAGTAAGGAAAGTTGGGCTGGGCCTCCAGCCATTGGGTGTCCTCGGGGGCATTGAGGTTGGCGAAGCCCAGGGGGCAGTCGCTGAAGTCCACCTGGGTCAGCCGATGCTGGGCCTGCCAGGTATCGAGGCGCCGCTCCCCGGCGGCCAGATAGCGTTGCAGACTGGGGGCGAGCGTCACGGGCAGCAGGGCATGGACCGGCTGGATCCGCTCGGCATCCCGGGCTACTGCGATCTCGGCATCCGTCAGGATCAGGGCCGCGGCCAGGCGTTGTGCAAGATCGGCGGGCGGATAGGGTCCATCGCAGGGCAGGGTCAGAATCCAGGGGGTCTCGGCGACCGCCATGGCGGTGGCGATGCCCGCCAGGGGACCTGGAAAGCCCGCGATCCGGTCCGCGACCAGGGGGTAGCCCAGGGCCGCGTAGGCCTCGGTATTGCGGTTGGCGTTAATGAGGATGCGCCCGACCTGGGGCCTCAGGGCCGCGATCACCCAGGCCACCAAGGGCCGTCCGCCGAAGGGGATGAGGCCCTTGTCCTGGCCCCCCATGCGGCGTGCCCGGCCCCCGGCGAGGATGACGCCGGTGATGGTGTCGCGGGTCGGTTGTGCCATGGCGGATGTTGGGGCCTGGTCAGCTTTTCGAGGGGTCGGTTTAGCGCCATCATGTGCATCCGGGGCGTCCACCGAGCGTGAAGGTATGAGCATGGTAACTAAGAGTCCAAAGATAAGTCTTGATGAAGGGTCGGCCTCCGGGAGGGGCGCCTGGGCTGTTCGCCCCTGGCTTGGACGGGTGCTGTTCGGACTCCTGGGGCTCCTGCTGGTGGCGGGGCTGCGGGGGTGGCTGACCGAGGCGGAGCGGGCGGGCGGCCAGGGGGACGCGACCCCGTCGGCGGCCGGCGCTCAACACTCCCCATCGCCACGGGGAGAGGGGGCTGCCCACTCGCCCGCCAACCTCGGCTCCCTGGCCCCCGTTCTGCCCAAGACCTCGAGCCCCCTGGCCGCGGGGGAGGGTGCGGCGGCGCGGGAGGAGCGGCTCCTGGTCTCCCGGTTGCGCCGTCAGGGCGTCCTGGCCGAGGGGGCCGAGAGCCTGACTCGCCAGGAGTTGGTGCTCTACCCGGAACTGCTGACGCGCATCGCCGACTCGTCCAACTGGATGCCGGAACTGATGAAGGCCAGCAGCTCCATCCTGCCCCGGGGCGATGGCGAGCCGACCCTGCTGTCCCTCGATCGGGTGGCGGCGGATTCCGTCCTTTGGGAGTTTGGCCTGCGGGAGGGGGATGTCATTGCCCTGATCGATGGCGAGATCCCGCGCTTCAGCCCGCCCCGGGCCCTGGATTACATCCGCAAGGCGGATGAGGTCATGGCCGCCCTGGACAAGGGGGAGCCGGCCTCCCTGACGGTTCTGCGTCATGGCCAGCCGCTCCATCTGGTGTTCCGGCGCTGGTAGCCGGCTAGGACCCTTCCTCTGGGGCCAGGCCGCTGACCTCCTCCTGCATCTGGTAAAGGGCGCTGGAGTCGAGTTCCCCCAGGCCGCGACCCAGGAGGGCATTGAGATATTGGGCCACGAGGGCCGTACCCGGGAGGGCGAGGCCAAGTTCGTGGGCGGCCTCCAGGACCAGGCGCAGATCCTTCTGATGCAGGCGGGCCTTGAAGCCGGGATTGAAGTCGCGGTCGATCATGCGCTGGCCGTGAATCTCCAGGACCCGGCTGTTGGCGGAGCCGCCGAGGAGGGCGGCACGGACCTTGGCGGGGTCTACCCCGGAGGCGCGGGCCAGGAGCAGGGCCTCGCCGACCCCGGCCAGGGTGTTGGAGATGGCGATCTGGTTGCAGGACTTGCAGACCTGGCCCGCGCCATGGCCGCCGATGTGGACGATATTCCTGCCCAGGATCTCGAACAGGGGCCTGACCCGCGCGAAGACCGCCGCCTCGCCGCCGACCATGATGGAGAGGATGCCCTGGATGGCGCCGATCTCGCCCCCCGAGACGGGGGCATCGAGCATCTCCACCCCCTGTTCGCCCAGCCGCCGGGCCAGGGCGCGGGTGGCGGCGGGGGAGATGGTGCTCATGTCTACCACCACCAGACCCGGGCGGGCACCGGCGAGGACGCCCTGGTCTCCCAGTATCACCTGCTCCACGTCCGCGGTATCCGCAACCAGGGTGAAGAGAATGTCCACCTGCCGCGCCACCTCGGCCGGGCTGGCGCAGGCGATGGCGCCGGCCGCGACCAGGGGGGCCATGGACTCGGTACGGCGGGCGTGGACCTGGAGGGGATAGCCGGCCAGGCGCAAGTTCAGGGCCATGGGCCGGCCCATGATACCGAGGCCAATGAAGCCTATCTTCGTCTGCATGGGCGGATCCTCAGTGCAGGGTGCTCTGGTGGAAGGAGGGCAGAAAATCCGGGCGGATCTCCGGTGGCATCTGGAGATGGAAGCCCTGGGTGTCCAGGTTGGTCATGACCTTGACCACGTCCTCCCGCGCCAACTGGCGTGCCGGGTGGAGGTCCAACTCCATCACGAAGACCGGTGGACCGAAACGGTCCAGCAGGGCCTGTGGCAGGGCCGCGAAGCCCTCCTTGGCGCTCAGGTAGAGGTACATCTCTTCCTTGCGGGGGCTCTTGTAAATCCAGCAGGGGCGGGGTTCCTGGCTCATGCGCATGGGGCCTCGGTGGTTCGGGGGTCGGGGGCGCTACTGTACCTCTTCAGCCCCCGGCCGAACCAATCCGGGTTCAGGCGCCGTGCCGTGGCCGCGCCCAGCGTCGCACGGCGTACTTGCGGGTCTCTTCCAGGAGGCCAAAGGCCAGGGCCAGGAGGGCGATCAGTCCCCAGAGGCCCGGCTCGAAGGCCTGGGTGCCAAACATCCAGTTACCGGGGGCCGTGAAAATGATGAGGATCAAGAGGCCCAACTCAACCGCCAGGCCCAGGAGCAGGAGGCGATTCCCGAAGGGGGGCAGGGACCAGGCGGCGTTACGGGGGTGGCGGCAGATGAAGACATTGACGATCTGAGCGGCGACGATGGCCGCCAGACAGGCGGTGGTGGCCTGCAAATAGAGGGGATCCCGAGGGTCGAGGGGGGTGCCGTAGCTCCAGTCACCCAGGTGCAGGACGAAGAAAAAGGCCACCAAGGCCGCGATCGCCTGGAGCGGTCCCAGCCAGAGGTAAGCCCTTGCCACCAGCGACCAGGAGAGCAGCCGCTCCTGGGCCGGTCGGGGTGGCTGGCGCATGACGCCGGGGTCCGGTCGTTCGGCCCCCAGGGCCAGGGCGGGAAACATGTCGGTGCCCAGATCCACGGCCAGGATCTGGATGATGGTCAGGGGCAGGGGCACCCGCAGCAGTACGTAAACAAGGAAAGGCGCCAGCTCCGGGATATTTGAGGTCAGGATGTAGGTCAGGAACTTGCGGATGTTGTCGAAGACGGCGCGGCCTTCCTCGATGGCATTGACGATACTGGCGAAATTGTCGTCCAGCAGGATCATGTCCGCCGCTGATTTGGCCACGTCCGTGCCGGACAGCCCCATGGCAATGCCGATGTGGGCGGATTTGAGGGCCGGGGCGTCGTTCACGCCATCCCCGGTAACCGCGACGATCTCGCCCTTACGCTTGAGGGCATTGACGATCAGCATCTTTTGCTCGGCGGTGACGCGGGCGAAGAGGATCTCGGGGCTGTCGAGGGCGGTTTGAAGTTGCGCCTTGGTCAGGCGGCGCAGGGATTCACCCAGAATGACGCGCGGGCGTTCCCCCTGGACGAGGCCGATCTCGCGGGCGATCGCCTGGGCGGTGTGGGGGTGGTCGCCGGTGACCATGATGACCTTGATGCCCGCCGAGCGGCAACGGGCGATGGCCTCGGGCACCTCGGGCCGGGGGGGGTCGTAAAGGCCGATCAGGCCGGACAACACCAACCCCTCTTCCCGGGGCTTGGCGTCGGCCTCCAGCCGCCGCCAGGCACAGGCCAGGACGCGCAGGCCGGCATCGGCCATACCCTGTTGGGCCTGGACGATGGCGTGGTGGTCCTGCCTATCAAAGGGCTCGGTGCCACCGTCCGTTTCGATCTCCGCGCACAGGGGCATGACAGCCTCCGGCGCCCCCTTGCAGTAGAGCCAGCGCTCCCCGCCCTGGGTGACGATGACCGACATGCGGCGGCGTTCGCTGTCGAAGGGCAGCTCACCCCTGGGAGTCATGTCGGCAAAGCTCCTGGTCTGGCTAGCGAATTCAACCAGGGCCAATTCCATCGGATCACCGAGCCAGACCGGCTGGCCCGCCCGGGTGCCCTGTTTCAGGCTGTGACAGACGGACAGGTTGCGCAGTAGCCGGGTGGCCCCTGGCTCGTCCAAGGGCAGGGGGCCCTCCCGCAGCCGGCCCTGACAGTAAGTCCGCCTTACCGCCATGCGGTTTTGGGTCAGGGTTCCCGTCTTGTCACTACAGATCACGGTCGTGGCCCCCAGGGTCTCGACCGCCGGCAGGTGGCGGATCAGGGCCTGACGCTTGGCCATGCGCTGGGTGGCCATGGCCAGGGACAGGGTCACGGTGGGCAGCAGGCCCTCGGGGACGTTGGCGACGATGATACCAATGGCGAACATGAGGTTGGCCCAAAAGGGCAGGCCCAGGAAGAGGCCGATCAGGAAAAACAGCAGTCCCAGCCCGGTGGCAAAGACCGCGACCAGCCGCGAGAGCCGGGCGATCTCTTGTTGCAGGTGGGAGGGCGCGCTCTCGGCGGTCTGGGTCAGGTGGGCGATCTGGCCAAATTCGGTGTGCATGCCGGTGGCAAAGACGAGGGCCCGGCCCTCGCCAGCGACCAGGGAGGTCCCGGCCAGCAGCAGGTTGCGGGTCTCCAGGGTGGTCTTGCCTGCGGGGCAGTCTTCGGCATTCTTGACCTTGGGTAGGGACTCACCCGTGAGGGTGGCGGTATTGACGCGGATCTCGGCGCTGGCGATCAGGCGGCAATCGGCGGGCACATTGTCGCCAGCCTCCAGCAGGATGATGTCGCCGGGCACCAGGAACTCCACCGGGAGGGTCGTCAACTGGCCGTCGCGCACCACCTTGGCGGTCTGGGGTAGCAGTTTGCGCAGGGCGTCGATGGCGCGCTGGGCGCGATATTCCTGCCAGTAGGAGAAGCTGCCGTTGATCAGAATGACGGCGAGGATGGCGATGCCAAGCTGCCACATCCCCGCGCCCGGGTCGCGGGACTCGGCAAAAAAAGCGAGGCCGGCGGCCACCCAGAGGATGATGGCGAAGAAGTGGGTGAACTCCCGCAGCAGGCGCCGCCATTCCGGCTCGGCCCCGATGGCCAGGATGCGGTTTTCGCCATACTCCCGCAGCCGCCGCTCGGCCTCGCTGGCCGTCAGCCCGGTTTCGGCGGTGCCCAGGCTTTGCAGGGCCGCGGGGATGTCAAGATTAGCCAGGTGCATGCCGTCAGCTTAGGCCAGGATGCCCCCTTTTCCTAGGCGTGGCCTGGCGGGTCGCCGCCCTGGGAAGGGGCGGTTTCGTGACCGGTATCAGGCTGGAGAGCCGCGGCGCCCACCCCAAGGGGCAGGCGCCGGCGGTTTGAGCCATCAGGCCATCCCTGCCCCTGGCCGAGATGGCGGGAGGCCTGGCCTTACACCCCCGAGGGCAGGCCCGCCAGGGCCATGGCGACCTCGGCCTCGTCATACACCAGGTCCTGAAGTTTGCCGTTCAGGTAATCGGTGTAGGCCTGCATGTCGAAGTGACCATGGCCGCAGAGGTTGAAGAGGATGGTCTTGGCCTCGCCGGACTCCCGGCACTTCTCGGCCTCGTGGATGGCGGCGCGCACCGCATGGTTAGCCTCGGGCGCCGGGATGATGCCCTCGGACTTGGCGAACTGGAGCCCGGCGGCGAAGCACTCCAACTGGTTGTAGGAGCGCGGCGCTATGTAGCCCAGCTTGGCCAGATGGCTGATCTGGGGGGCCATGCCGTGGTAGCGCAGCCCGCCCGCGTGGAAGCCCGGTGGGACAAAGCTGGAACCGAGGGTGAACATCTTGCACAGGGGTGTCAGGTGGGCGGTATCGCCAAAGTCATAGGCGAAGAGGCCCTTGGTCAGGGTCGGGCAGGCGGAGGGCTCCACGGCGATAAACTCGATGTTGCCGCCTTCGCGCAGTTGCTTGCCCAGGAAGGGGAAGGCCAGCCCCGCGAAGTTACTGCCGCCGCCGGTGCAGCCGATGACCATGTCCGGCCAGTCACCGGCCATCGCCAGTTGCTGCATAGACTCCAGGCCGGTGACGGTCTGGTGCAGCAGGACGTGATTGAGGACACTGCCCAGGGCGTACTTGGTGTCGTCCCGCTGGGCGGCCATCTCCACCGCCTCGCTGATGGCGATGCCGAGGCTGCCGGTGCTGTCCGGGTGCTCGGCCAGGATGGCCCGCCCCGAGGCGGTGGTGTCCGATGGACTGGCGATGCACTGGGCGCCGAAGGCCTCCATGAAGGCGCGCCGGTATGGCTTTTGGTGATAGCTCACCTTAACCATGTACACCACGATCTCCAGTCCGAAGAAGGAGCCGGCGAGGGCCAGCGAGGAACCCCATTGGCCGGCGCCCGTCTCGGTGGTGATGCGCTTGACCCCTTCCTCCTTGTTATAGAAGGCCTGGGGGATGGCGGTGTTGGGCTTATGACTGCCGGCGGGGCTGACCCCTTCGTATTTGTAATAAATCTTGGCCGGGGTGTTGAGGGCCTTTTCCAGGCGGCGCGCCCGGAAGAGGGGCGAGGGGCGCCACTGACGATAGACCTCCCGCACCGGACCGGGGATTTCGATCTCCCGCTCGGCACTCATCTCCTGCTCGATGACGGCGCGCGGAAAAATGGCCGCCAGATCGTCGGGGGTGATGGGTTGCTTGGTGCCCGGGTGCAGCACCGGGTCCAGGGGGACCGGCAGGTCGGCGTTGATGTTGTACCAGGACCTGGGGATGTCCTGCTCATTAAGCAGGTATTTGACGTTGTCGGACATGGACGGCCGGGACCTCTCCGTTAGGGCTGCGATCTTGATCGCGATGGGGATCGCGAGGGTGATGCCCGAGCAGGGCACGGGACCGGCGTAGTTTGCCAGTTTCCGGGCCGGGCATAAATGGTAGTTTGACATTCCGCTCCGGTGCCGGGCTTCGTTCCCTGTCCCGGGTCGGGCGCGTCCGGCTCCCGAGACGCAAATGTTTCGGGAAGGGGCTGCCCGAGGCATGTTAAAATATATCCTTTCACCGGGTGCGCTATTAAAACCACGAGGTAATCGTCATGTCGGATGATTTGAAGAACCCTGAATTTGTGGAATATCGCGGTCAGCAGGTCAGACTGACGGAGCTGATGGACGATTACCGTAACATGCGCAATAAGTTAGCGCAGAGTAAGAGCGAAAACCGCAGTTCCGTGGTGCGTCGGCGCCAGGAGAAGAGCCTCAAGCCTTACCAGGCTGAGCTGATCCGGTTGCAGAAGTATCTCGAAGAAACCAAGACGCGCATGATCATCGTCTTCGAGGGCCGGGACGCGGCGGGCAAGGGGGGCACCATTCGCCGCGTTTCCCGCTATATGAACGAGAAACGCTACCGCCTCGTCGCCCTCGGCAAGCCCACCGAGGAGCAGCGCCACCAGTGGTTCTTCCAGCGTTACGTGGCTCAGTTCCCCACGGGGGGCGAGGTCGTGCTCTTCGATCGTAGCTGGTACAACCGCGCCGTGGTGGAACCCATTTTTGGCTTCTGCTCCGATCAGGAGTACCAGAATTTCATGTACGGGGTGGTGGGCTTCGAGAAGGATCTGGTCCGCCAGGGTACCATTCTGGTCAAGCTCTATTTCAGCGTCACCAAGGACGAACAGTCCCGCCGTTTCGAACGGCGCAAGACGGACCCCCTGCGTCAGTGGAAGCTGTCGGAGATCGATGCCCAGGCCCAGGATCGCTGGGACGACTTCACCCGCCAGAAGTACGAAATGATCAAGCGCACCCACGCGGCTCATGCCCCCTGGACCATCATCCGCTCCAATAATAAGTATCGCGCCCGCATCAATGCCATGAAGGTGATCCTGAACGCGGTGCCCTACGCGCGCTTAAATAAGGAACTGGACTTTGTGCCGGATCCCGAGATCGTCATCTCCGGTGCCCGGGAACTGGAGATCATGGAGGCCCAGGCCCTGCGCGAGGGTCGCTTTACCGGCTAACCGGCGTCCGACGGGCCACCCCGCCTCCCGGGGTCGGCCCTTCGGGGTCCCGCTTTTCCTGTCTTCCTGTTCCGATGAACTTCCCATGACCCTAGGTCCCTTCACCACCCTGCCTGGCCGGCGCTATCCCCCGGGGGCGAGCCTGGAACCCGAGGGGGTCAATTTCTCGATCTTCAGCCGCCACGCCACCGGCGTCGAACTCCTCCTTTACGCGGGCCATGACAGCCCGGAACCCTTCCAGGTCATCCGCCTGGACCCCGAGATCAATCACACCTTCTTCTCCTGGCACCTGCTGGTGGTGGGGCTGCCCGTTGGCACTCATTTTACCTGGCGCCTGGAGGGTCACCATGATCCCCGTGGTCGGGGTTTGCACTTTGATGCCCGGGTCGAACTCCTGGAACCCTGCGCGCGGGCGGTCAACCCGGCGGGCTGGGATCGCTGGCGGCGCCTGCGGCAAGGCGTTTTGCCCCATGACTCGCCCCGGGCCATGGTCATTGGCGACGACTATGACTGGCAGGGGGATGCCCCCCTCCGCCTGCCCCCGGAGGAGATGGTCATCTACGAGCTGCACGTCGGTGGCTTCACCCGTCACCCATCCTCGGGGGTGCGGCACCCGGGCACCTTTTTGGGGCTGATCGAAAAGATCCCCTACCTCCAGTCCCTCGGCATCACCCACGTCGAGTTGATGCCGGTCATGGCCTTCGATGATCAGGATGTACCCCCCGGGGTGCGGGATCTGGGCCTGGGCAATTTTTGGGGCTACAGCACCCACAGCTTCTATTCCCCTCACCCGGGCTATTGCGTGACCCCCGAGGCCGGGACCCATCGCGACGAATTCCGGGACATGGTCAAAGCCCTGCATGGGGCGGGGATCGGCGTCATCCTAGATGTGGTCTTCAATCACACGGCGGAGGGCGGGGCCGATGGGCCTGTCCTTAATTTCAAGGGATTTGGCAACGAGACCTTTTATCTGCTCGACAGCATCGACAAGGGTCGCTACCTGGACTTCACCGGTTGCGGTAATACCCTCAACGCCAATCACCCCCTGGTGTCGCGCTTCATCATCGATTGCCTGGAGTACTGGGTGCGGGCCATGCACGTGGATGGCTTCCGCTTTGATCTGGCCAGCGCCCTGGCAAGGGGGGAGGATGGCCAGCCCATGCATAATCCGCCCCTCCTCTGGGGCATCGAGTTTTCCGACGTGCTGGCCCACACCGAGATCATCGCCGAGGCCTGGGACGCCGCCGGTCTCTACCAGGTCGGGAGCTTTCCCGGTTACCGCTGGATGGAGTGGAATGGCCGCTATCGCGACAGTGTGCGGCGCTTCGTCCGGGGTGACGGCGGCCTTATCGGCGAGGTGGCGAGCCGCATCACCGGTAGCAGCGACCTCTACCAGGCTAATCAGCGCCTACCGATCAACAGCATCAACTTCGTCACCTGCCATGACGGCTTCACCCTCTGGGACCTGGTCAGTTATGACCGTAAACACAACGAGGCCAATGGCGAGGCCGCCCGGGATGGCAGCGACGAGAACCTGAGTTGGAACTGTGGAAGCGAGGGCGAGACCCGGGACGAGGCCATTCTTGCCTTGCGTCGGCGTCAGGCCCGCAACCTGATGGCCATCCTCTTCCTCAGCCAGGGTATCCCCATGATCCTGGCCGGTGACGAGGTGTTGCGGACCCAGGGCGGCAATAACAATGCCTGGTGCCAGGACAACCCGGTTGGCTGGTTTGACTGGGCCCAGGTCGTGACGCATGACCCCATGCGCCGTTTCGTCGCGGGGCTGGTGGCGCTGCGTAAGCGTCACCCGAGCCTGCGGCGGCGGCGTTTCCTGACCGGCCGTCCCCGACGGGAGGGCGTCAGGCCGGATATCGCCTGGCAGGGCGCCGACGGTCAGCCCCCCCATTGGGAGGGGCCCGAGGGCCATTGTCTGGGATTCACCCTGGCGCGGGTCGAGGCGGATGAGGACGATCTGTGCACCCTGCTCAACATGGGCGGCGTGGGCCGGAATTTTCGTCTCTCCAGTCTGCCGGGCCGTGCCTGGCATAAGGTCCTGGATACGGGCCAACCCCCGGGCGCGGATCTGGTACCCGCTCGGGAACAGGTGCCGCTGCATCGGGATGAACTCTATTTAGAGCCCCATAGCCTGGTGGTGCTCGAGGGTCGATGAGCACCGTCCGCCGGGGTGGTCCGGCGGCACGGTGAGACCTTGCGGTGGAAGGGGGCGAAATCGCCCGTCGCCTGAGCTAGAATCCGACCTTTGTCGCCGCCGGTCCTGGGCGCCGGCACCTTACGCCAGCAGCGGGTTCGAGTCATGACCGGTATCTTCCTTGCCATGCGATTACGCGGACAGCGCCTGAATGCCTGAGACCCCCAGGGGTGACTGGGCGCCGGATCGGCTCCGCGCGGTGGCCGCGGGCATCGAGCGCGAGTTCCCGCTGACGTCCCGCCGCACCCTGCTTAGTCTCTTTGATCTCGACCCCGACCAGTTGCAGGCCCAGTGGCAGGTGGAGTCAGGACAACTGGCGCTGGTCCGGGGCGCCTTCCCCGTGGGGCTGGGGGGTATCCATCAACGGCTGCGGCTGTTACGGGAGGATGCGGGGCAGCTGGAGGTCGCGGCCCTGTCCCTGCCGGCTGGCGAGTTGGATGCTCAGGGTGTGGCCCGCTTCCTGGTGAGCGGCGGTCCCGGTGTCCTCTACCGGGCCGAGTTGGGCCTCGCCACCCCGGAGGGCGGCTGGATCCTGTTGGCGCGATCCAATCTGGCGACCCTGCCCCCGCGTCCCTTACGGGTGACCCCACCCCGGCCCGCCGGGTTCACCGGGGACCAGGAGGAGGCCGGGGCGGAGGTGCGTCCGCCGCCCTCGACTCCAGCCCCGGCCGAGGAGGAGACCTCTCCTCCTTGTGACCCGACCCTGGTGGATCTGGGCCGGGTGCTGGAGCCGGAATTTCCCCAGCCACCGATTCTGGCAACCCCCTCCGCCGATGAGGGTTACCAGCCCATTGGCGCCCCTCGGTCAAGGCCCGCTAGCGGGCCCAAGGTCCCGCCCCTGGTCATAGCCTGGGATCCGCCGTCGGGGCCAGGCCCCTTACCGCCCGCCCGCCCGGCGGCGCCTCTGGCGCACCTGGCGGCGGTGGCGCCCGTGAAGGGGTCCGCGGAGCCGCCTGCGAGCGCCGGCCAGACCTCCCCCCTCCTGGCTACCTTCGATCCGCGCGGCACCCGCTCCAGCCCCGGTTCCTCCTCCACCTCGCCCGTTTCCCCGTCGGGCGCCTGGGCAGATCCGGGCGTGGGGGGCCTGGGTGCCCACTTCTGGCTTTTTGCCTACCCACTCGAGGCCCCTTCTTCCGCCGCGGGTTCCATCCCCCGCCCGACGGGCCCCCTCCCAGCCCGATAGGCCGTGACTCCCCCCGCTCAGTTGGCTCTGGTGCTCCACGCCCATCTGCCCTATGTCCGGCATCCGGAACAGGTGCGCAGTCTGGAAGAAAACTGGCTGTACGAGGCCATCGCCGACTGCTATTTGCCGCTGCTTGGGGTCCTGGAGGCCGCGCGGGCCCGGGGCAGTCCCTGCCGTCTCACCCTGTCGCTTTCTCCCACCCTCCTGTCCATGCTGGCGGATCCGAGTCTGCCCGACCGCTTCCTGGACTATCTGGATCGCCGTCTGCGGCTGTGCGCCGGCGAACCCACCCGCCCGCGCGATCCGTGCCAGCACTGGCTGACGCGCTGGTATGAGCGCCAATTCCGGGCGCGGCGGCGCCAGTTTCTCGATGGCCTGGGCGCCGACCTCATCGGCGCCTGGACGCGCTTGAGCGACGATCACCAGGTGGAACTGATCACCACGGCCGCCACCCATGGCTATCCGCCCCTCCTGCGCCCGCATCCGGGTGCCGTCCGGGGCCAGATCCGGGTCGGGCGGGATGCCTTCACCGCCCTGATGGGCCAGGCCCCCGCCGGGCTCTGGCTACCGGAGTGTGGCTATTATCCGGGCCTGGAGACCGAGATCGCCGCCGCGGGTTATGGCTACAGCCTGCTCGAGGCCCATGGGCTCCAGCAGGGTCAGCCGCGCCCGCCCTGGGGGGTCTATGCCCCGGTAGTGGCGGGGGGCGTTGCCTTCTTTGGCCGCGATCCCGACTCGGCCCATGAGGTCTGGAGCCGCGAGGCTGGCTACCCTGCTCACCCCGATTACCGGGAGTATTACGCCGACCTGGGCTTTGCTGGCCCTTCGGAGGCCCTGGCCGATTTCCTGCCCCCGGGGGTGGCCGCGGGGCCCACGGGGATCAAATATCATCGGGTTACAGGTGGCGTGGGACCCAAGGCGCTGTATGACCCCGCACGCGCCACCCGTCGGGCGGTCCAGGATGCGCGGTCCTTCGTCGCTCGGCGGCGTCGGGTCATCGCCCGCCTGCCCCCCAGTGGGCGGCCTCCGCTGATTGTCGCCCCCTTTGACGCGGAACTCTTTGGCCACTGGTGGTACGAGGGCCCCCTGTTTCTGGATGCCCTGATCCGGGAACTGGAGGTCAGCGAGGACCTGGTGATGGTGAGCCTTGGCCAGCATCTTGCGGACCATGGCGCCGCCGGGACCTGTCGCGTCGCCGCTTCCAGTTGGGGCGAGGGTGGCTATAATGGCACCTGGCTGAGGCCCGAGACCGCTTGGGTCCATCTGCAATTGCAGCAGGCGGCGGTCGAATTTCAGGCCTTGCGCCGTACCCATGGCGCCGCGCCGGTTACCAGCCCAAGGGGGCGTCTGCTCCGGCAGGCGGCCCGCTCCCTCCTGCTCGCCCAAGGTTCGGACTGGACCTTTCACCTGGGTCGTGGCGGTGGCAGCCCCTATGCCGAGGCCCGTCTGCGCGCCCATCTGGCGCGCTTCGCCTTTCTCGCCGATGCCCTGCGGCGGGGGCTGGACCCGGGTGAGCGCCTGGTGGGCCTGGAGCTGATGGATGGCATCTTTCCCGATCTGGATCCGGGCCACTTCGGCTAACCCCTTACAATCTGGAGGTCTTTTTTGTGTATATCGTCATGGCCAGCGCCGAATGCGCCCCCGTGGCCAAGGCCGGTGGGCTGGGGGATTTCGTCCAGGGGCTGGCCCGGGAACTGGTGCGAGCGGGGCATCGGGTCGAGGTCCTGCTGCCTAAGTACGACTGCCTGTGCCTGGAGGCGATCGTCGGGCTGGAAATGGCCTACCCCGATCTCTGGGTGCCCTTTTACGAACAGGGATTTCCCTGCGACCTCTATCAGGGCCAGGTGGATGGCATCGACTGCTGGTTTATCGACCCCCATTCGCCCCAGGACTTTTTTAACCGGGGCGTCATTCATGGCGAGTCGGACGACGCGGACCGCTTTACCTTTTATGCCAGGGCCCTGCTGGAGTTTCTCCATCAGTCCGGGCGCCACCCGGACGTCATCCACTGCAATGACTGGCATACCGGGCTCATTCCGGTGCTGCTCTACGAGACCTACCAGGCCCTGGGCCTGAACCGAACCCGGGTCTGCTACACCCTGCACAACCTGGGACACCAGGGCTGGGTGGGCGAATATGTCCTGCATCAGGCGGGTCTGGATGCGCGGCGCCTCATGACCCTGGACCGCTTGCGCGACCCGGGCAACCCCCATACCGTCAATCCGATGAAGGGCGGTATCGTCTATGCCAACGCTGTTACCACGGTCTCGCCTCGCTATGCCTGGGAAATTCAGTCCACGGAGCAGGGCATGGGACTCCAGGAGACCCTGCGTCGCCACGGCCACAAGTTCAGCGGTATCCTCAATGGCATCGATTACGATTCCTGGAACCCGCTGACCGATAAGCACCTGCCCTATGCCTATGGCCCGGAGAACCTGCCGGACAAGGCCCGTAACAAGCAGGCCCTGCGCCAGCGCCTGGGCCTGGCCGAGGCCGCCAAGCCCCTCATCGCCGTGGTCAGCCGGCTGGACGCCCAAAAGGGGGTGGAACTGATCCGCCACGCCATCCTCCATGGCCTGGAACGGGGTGCTCAAACGCTACTGCTGGGCAGTGCCCAGGACCCCATCCTGGATGCCTACTTCCGCGTGCTGCAGCGGGAGACGGTGGCTAATCCGGACTGCCACCTGAAACTGGGCTACGACGAGGACCTGGCCCACCTCATTTACGCGGCGGCGGATATCATGGTCATCCCCAGCGTCTATGAGCCGTGCGGCCTCACCCAGATGATCGCCATGCGCTATGGGGTGGTACCGGTAGTCAGGCGCGTGGGTGGTCTGGCGGACACGGTCTTCGATGCCAACCATTCGGACAAGCCCTTCGCGGAGCGCAATGGCTATGTCTTTGACGACCGGACCCCGGAGGCCCTGGAATCCGCCCTGGATCGCGCCTTGGGGCTCTGGTTTGACTATCCGGAATACTTTCGGCAGTTGCGTCTCAATGGCATGGCCATGGATAACTCCTGGGCCCGGCCCGCGCGCCAATATCTCGATATCTTTGAAAAAATCCGGGCCCAGGCCCCGGATGTTCCCTGATGAAATCCCCGCGGGCTCCGGGCACCCGGCCCCCGGAACCTCTTTGCTCCAGGCCCCGCCATGCCGTCTGACCGACCTATCGGCGTCTTCGATTCCGGCGTGGGGGGACTCAGCGTCCTGCGCGAGATCCGGCGCGAACTTCCGGACGAGGATCTGCTGTACGTGGCGGATTCGGCGCATGCCCCCTATGGTGACCAACCCCTGGCGGCCATCGAGGCCCGCGCCATCGCCATCGCCGAATTTCTGCTGGAGCGTGACGCCAAGGCCCTGGTGGTGGCCTGCAATACCGCCACCGGCGCCGCGGCCAGGCTGTTGCGCGCCCGTTATGCGGTGCCCGTGATCGCCATGGAGCCTGCCCTCAAGCCAGCGGTGGCCCGGAGTCGCTCGGGGGTGGTGGGGGTGCTGGCCACCCGCCAGACCCTGGCCAGCGAGAAGTTCTCTCATCTGGTGGCGAATCACGGCGGCGCCGAGGTTCTGACCCAGGCCTGTCCCGGCCTGGTGGAGCGCGTCGAGGCCGGGGATCTGGACGGGGAGGGGACCCGCGCCCTGTTGGCCGGCTATCTCGTGCCCCTCCTGTCCCGAGGCGCGGATACCCTGGTGCTGGGCTGTACCCACTATCCGCACCTGGCGCCCCTGATCAGGGATCTGGCGGGTCCCGAGGTCCAGGTGTTGGACTCGGGCCTCGCCGTCGCCCGCCAGGTCCGTCGCCGCCTGGCCGAGGCGGGCCTGCTTGCCCCACCCCGTAACGGTCGCGACTTCTTCTGGGCGAGTGGTCAACCTGCTCGAATCAGGCGGGTCATGGAAAGGCTGTGGGGGGCTGGGATCGAACTCAGAACTCTGGGGGAGTAGAGCGCGGGGTTAGTGCCCCTCGGCGTGACGCTGTTTATTCTTGACCGCCTTGAGGATGTGGGAGGCGATCTCCTCAATGGACTGGCTGGTGGTATCCAGGACGCGGATACCCAAGCGCTGGAACATGGCCTGGGCGCGGCGGATGTCGGCCTGGCAGCGAGCCAGGGAGGCGTATTCGCTATGGGCGCGGCGCTCCTGGCGGATGAGGTGCAGCCGTTGGGCGTCGATCATGAGGCCATAGACCTTATCCTTGGCTTCATAAATTTCCCGAGGCAGGTCCCCCTGCTCGAAGTCTTCCTCGGTGATGGGATAATTAGCCGCCATCAGACCGTAGTGCATGGCCAGGTACAGGCAGGTGGGGGTCTTGCCGGAACGCGAGACGCCCGTCAGGACGACGTCGGCGCGTTTGAAATTATCAGGTCGCACCCCGTCATCGTTGGACATGGCAAAGTTGATGGCATCGATGCGTTGGATGTAGGAATTGGGCTCGGTGATGGCGTGGCTGCGTCCCGACTTGAGGCTGGGGGGTATCCCCAATTCCCTGCTGATGGGCTCCATGAAAATCTCGAAGAGTTCCAGGAAGTAACCCCTACCACTCTTGATCACCCCGCGCACCCGGTCATCCAGCATGGTGCTGAAGATGATGGGCCTGGCCCCGTCGCGATCCGCCGCCTCCTGGATCAGGTCCAGCAGGGCCTTGGCGCGCAACTCCGTGTTGATGAAAGGCATGTAGACGCGTTCGAAGTCCACGCCTTCGAATTGAGATAGCAGGCTGTGGCCAAGGGCCTCGGCAGTGATGCCAGTGCTTTCGGAGACGAAGAAGACGGTGCGTTTCATGAGGGGGCTCGGTAGGTGCAACGGATGGGCCAGTCCCGCAGGGCGCGGATCGGTGTGACATTGTGACCCATGTCAATGCGGTGATGCATCTCCAAGGCCATACTAATCAGTGTTTGATGAAACGCTAATGAATCCATGGTCCCTGTCCGCTCGCCCCAAGGCGGCCCTGGCCAGGCATACGGAGCCCTACCATGACCCAGATCGCCAATGATCAACAGCTACGCGCCGCTCTCAATGCCCTGACGCCCAAGGAACAACGCCTCATGGGCGCTCGTTTCGCCGGGAGTGTCATGCACCTGTGCCTGAATGACGGGGTGCGCCGCGCCGGCCAGCTTGCCCTCGACCCCGATGCCGATCCGACCGAGCTGGATGATGCCTTGAGGACCGCCAAGACGCATACCGTCAGGACCTACACCGATTGCGGCAAGGACACCAACTGGCTGGAGCAGGCGGACCATTTCGTTGCCGCCGCCCTGGTCGCGACCTTGACACCGGCGGATCAGTTGGCGGCCCAGTCCAACCCGGCCTGGAAAGCGGCGGTCCAGGCGCGCATGGCCAAGAATTGCGAGATCATGGTCGAGGAGGAGGGCGAGGATGAGACCGAGTCCGATCGCCAGTACCGGATCGCTAGCCAGTATCTCTAGGGGCGGTGAGGGATCAGGCGAGGCTGGCCTCGGCGGCGAGCATCTGGTCGTAGATATCCCAGGCCGCCGCCGCCTCCTCGGGGGTGATCCTGTTCATGGCGTAACCGAGGTGCAGGACGACAAAATCACCGATGGCGAGGTTCTCGTGCTCCAGCATCAGGAGGTTGGCCTCCCGCTCGACGCCCTTGGCCTCGCAACGCGCCAGCAGGCCATTGATGGAACGGATTTGCATGGGAATACCGAGGCACATAGTGGTATTGAGTCTCCGTTGAATAGATAAGTGCAGCCTAATACGCCTTGGCGGCTTGGCGCAAGCCGCCCTTCACCCTAAAGGATACCCGCGTGTTCCCACCCAATGATGTCAGCGAATCCCAGCCCCAGACCCTCATCCTGGGGCTCGGCAATACCCTGCTCACGGACGAGGCCCTGGGGGCGGTGGTGATTCGGTGCCTGGAGGCGGAGGGCGGTCTCGGCGATGTTGGCCTGCTTGATGGCGGTACCCTCAGTTTCACCCTCTCTGGCCCCATCGCCGACAGCCCCCGCCTCATTGTGGTGGATGCCGCCGTCATGGGTGAACGGCCGGGTACGGTGCGCGTCTTCGAGGGGGAGGCCATGGACCGCCAACTCAGCGGCATCGGTAAGAGTGTCCACGAGGTCAGTCTGATGGATCTGATGGACATGTCGCGGATCACGGATTCGCTGCCTGGCCACCGGGCCCTGGTCGGCGTCGAGCCCGCAGTGGTTGATTGGGGGGATGAACTCAGCCCCGCCGTCGCTGCGGCGGTGCCCGAGGCCATGGCCAGGATTCGCGACCTGTTGCGGGCCTGGGATGGGGGCCAGGAGCTGATTCCTGGCCAGGATCGGCGGCCTGGCTAGTCCCGATCACGCCGTTTGGCTGCGCTGCGTCAAAAAAAATCCGCCACGGCCTGGGTATAATTGATAATTAACAATTAACGATATACTAATAGAAATGATGTCTGGTCCGGAAAGCATCTCTCTAGCGGTCGAAGTCCCGAAGGTGGCTCAGGAATGGGGCAATTCCCTGCCCATTCTCCACGAGGTGCGACATGCCCTAGAGCGCCTGGCCACCACCGGCGTGCCGGGCATTATCGATCTGGGCGCCATCCCCTTCGGTCCTGGCGACGAGGCACGCCTGCTGGCGCGCCTTGGCCGGGGGGAGGTGGAGGCGGTCATACATGCCCTGGGAGAAACCCGGATCTGGGAGAGCGCTGTTCCTGCCGTCTGGTTGATCGATCACTACAATGCGGAAGGCGAGCGCATCGCCCTGCATATCGAGATCGACCGCATCCCGAGTCTGCTCCTGACCCAACCCGAGGATCTCGCCGAGGCCACCGCGCGGCTCGACGGGATTCTGGACGGCGAGGGCGGCGCGGGGGCATCGGCATGAGGTGATGTCGGTTACGGGTTCGCCGGTAGCCGAGCGATGAAGGGCGTCGCGGTCCTTGCCGCGGGCGCCAGGCAATCGGTGGTCTTGGGCCGCCGTATTTTCTTGGTTAGCAATCACTCCCGCTTTGCGGGGTGAGACCGGTCCAGCCGGTCACGCAGTGGTACTCAACCGACGGGAGGGACAATGGCCACCCAAAAGACCCTAGGCGAGAGCTTGCGCGAACATGGGGTTACGCGTCGCGGCTTTCTGAAGTTCTGCGCCGCCACCGCCTCGATGATGGCGCTACCGCCAACCATGACCTCGGCGATCGCGGCGGCCCTCGACAAGGCGCGGCGGCCCTCCGTCATCTGGCTCTCCTTCCAGGAGTGTACCGGCTGCACCGAATCTCTGACCCGTAGCCATTCCCCCACGGTCGAGAACCTGATTCTCGATATCATCTCCCTGGACTATCATCACACCCTCCAGGCCGCCTCCGGCGACGCCGCCGAGGAGGCCCGTCTGGCGGCCATGAAGGAGAACTGGGGCTCCTATCTGGTGGTGGTGGATGGTTCCCTGCCGGGACCCGGCTCCAACATGGGTTACTCCACCATCGCCGGTCACAGCAACCTGGACATTCTCAAGGAGACGGTGGAAGGGGCGGCGGCGGTGGTTGCCGTGGGCACCTGCGCCGCCTTTGGCGGTTTGCCCCGCGCTTACCCCAATCCCACCGGCGCCGTGGCCGTGCAGGACATCATTACCAACAAGCCCATCATCAACGTCTCGGGCTGTCCGCCGATTCCCACCGTCATTACCGGCGTTCTGGCCCAGTACCTGACCTTTGGGACCCTGCCGGAAATGGACGACTACAAGCGGCCCCTGGCCTTTTTCGGTCAGTCGATCCACGACCGCTGCTATCGCCGGCCCTTCTATGACAAGGGTCTCTTCGCGGAGACCTTTGATGACGAGGGCGCCAAGGCAGGCTGGTGCCTCTACCGCCTGGGCTGCAAGGGCCCGAGCACCTACAACGCCTGTGCCACCATGCGCTGGAACGCCGGCACGAGCTGGCCCGTGGAGTCGGGTCATCCCTGTCTGGGCTGCTCCGAGCCCGATTTCTGGGATGCGGGGGGTTTCTATCAGGCCCTGTCGGTGCCCACCGCCAATGCCACCCACACCCTGGCGGTGGCGGGGGTGGCCGGCGCCGTCGTCGGTGGCGTCGCGGCGGCCGTGGCCAAGAAGCAACAGCGGCATGCCGTGGCGGATCGCGAACCTGTCACCATCGAGCAACTGGAGCAGAGGCTATGACCAATCCGATGGAATTTCTGCTTTGGACCAAGGGCCCCATGTTCAACTGGGCGATCGCCATCTTCGCCCTGGGGATGCTGGCGCGCCTGGTGGAAATCTTCTGGCTGGGGCGCAAGACCAACTACGCCGAGGCCCGCGCCAGCGAATGGGGTCCGGGCTTCCGCACCATGATCACCCGGTCCTTCGCCGATGCGGGCACCTTCAAGCGCTCCGGCTTCGATGTCCTGGTCGGCTGGATCTGGCACCTGGGCTTTATCCTCGTCCTCTTCCTCTTCATCCCCCACATTGAACTCATCAAGAGCGTCTTCGGGGTCGCCTGGCCCGGCCTGCCCAATCCCATCATCGACGCCATTTCGGCGGTAACCCTCGTCGGTCTGGTTGCCGCCCTGGTCCACCGCCTGATGCATCCCGTCAAGCAGCACCTCAGTACCTTCGAGGACTATCTGACCTGGGGTGTCACCTTTCTGGTGGTGATCACGGGCTATCTGGCTTACCACCGGCTGGTCAACCCCTATCCCATCGCCCTGGGCCTGCACATCCTGTCGGTGGAGATCTTCCTGATCGTGCTGCCCTTTACCAAGCTGACCCACATGTTCACCGCCTTCATTGCCCGGTGGTATAACGGCGCCATCTTTGGGCGCAAGGGAGTCCAGTCATGAGCGAGCTATCACTGGAACGGGGCCTCAATGCCCTGCGCGCCGAGATCGACGCGCCGGTCGCGGCCTTCTTTTCGAGCTGCGTCCACTGTGGTCTCTGCGCCGAGGCCTGTCTCTTCTACGTCGAGACCGGGGACCCGAAATACACGCCCATTACCAAGCTGGAGCCCCTGCGCCGGGTATGGGAGGCGGAGTTCACCCTCTTTGGCCGCCTCAAGGGTCTCTTCGGCCTCAACAAGAAAGTCACCGACGAGATGCTGGCGGAGTGGGAGCCTCTCCTCTATGACTCCTGCTCCATGTGCGCCCGCTGCTCCATGGTTTGCCCGGTGGGCAACGACATCCAATATATGATCCGCAAGACCCGCGAGGGCATGGTGGCCGCGGGCCACGCCCCCGAGGGCCTCATCACCGCCGCCGCGCGCGCTGTGCGCACCGGCAGCCCCATGGGCCTCAAGTGGAAGACCCTGCAGGTGCAGATCGACCATGTGGAGGCCAGTTCCGGGCTCCAGGTGCCGGTGGACGCCGAGGGGGCGGACTACCTGGTTATGCTCTCCTCCATGGAGATCATCAACTTTCCAGAGTACCTGGAGGCCATCACCAAGATCTTTGATCACGCGGGCGTTAGCTGGACCCTGAGCACCGATTGCTACGAGGCCACCAATGCCGGCATCCAGATCGGCAACAAGGACATAGCCGCCACCCTGGTGCAGCGCATCGTGGATGCGGCGGTCAAGCTCAAGGTCAAGAATGTCATCAGTCCCGAGTGCGGCCATGCCTACACGGCGGTGCGCTGGGAGGGCCCCAACCTGATTGGCAAGTCCTATCCCTTCCGGGTCTTCCACATCATCGAAGTCCTGGAGGAACTGCGCGCCTCTGGGCGGATCAAGACCGAGGGTAAGGAGATGGATCGCCTGTCCCTGCACGACCCCTGCAACCTGGCCCGCAAGAGTGGCGTCATCCAGCAGCAGCGCAACCTCATGGATCTGGTCGCGGACAACTTCGTCGATCTCAAGGAACACGGTCGCTATCAGTGGTGCTGCGGCGCCGGCGGCGGCGTGAGCAGTAACGAGCGCGCGGCAGAACTCAAGATGACCGCCTTCAAGCGTAAGAAGGCGCAGATCGAGGAGGTCGCGCCGGAGCGCATGGTGACCATGTGCGCCACCTGTCGCACCCAACTCGAGGAGGGCCTGGAGGATTTCAACATGGACATCCCCGTGGTCGGCCTGACCGAGATGATCGCCGAGCATCTGGTAGAGAAGAACGGAGATAGAAAACAATGAGCGAACGCATCGTCGTCGATCCCATCACCCGGATCGAAGGGCACCTGCGCATCGAGGCCCAGATGGACGGCGAGAACATCGCCCAGGCTTACTCCTCTGGCACCATGGTGCGCGGCCTCGAAATCATTTTGCGCGGGCGCGATCCCCGGGATGCCTGGGCCTTTGCTCAGCGTATCTGCGGCGTCTGCACCCTGGTCCACGGCCTCGCCTCCGTGCGGTCCGTGGAGGCGGCCCTCAAGTACCCCATCCCACCCAACGCCCAGATCATCCGTAACCTCATGATCGGCGCCCAGTACATCCACGATCACGTCATGCACTTTTATCATCTGCATGCCCTGGATTGGGTGGATGTGGTCAGCGCCCTGAGCGCCGATCCCAAGGCGACCTCCGCCCTGGCCCAGAGCCTGAGTAACTGGCCGAATTCCTCGCCGGGTTACTTCAGCGATGTCCAGAAGCGTGTCAAGGGCCTGGTCGAGAGTGGGCAACTCGGCATCTTCGCCAATGGCTACTGGGGCCACCCGGCCTACAAGCTGCCACCCGAGGCCAACCTCATGGCGGTGGCCCACTATCTGGAGGCCCTGGCCTGGCAGCGTGACGTGGCCCGGCTGCACACCATCTTCGGTGGCCGCAACCCCCACCCCAACGTCGTCGTCGGTGGCGTGGCCTCGCCCATTGATCTCAACTCGGATTCGGCCATCAATTCCGCCCGCCTGGCCCAGGTCCAGAACATCATCAATCAGATGAAGGTCTTCGTGGATCAGGTCTATGTCCCGGATACCCTGGCTATCGCCAGTTTCTACAAGGATTGGGCCAGCCGGGGTGAAGGCCTCGGCAACTTCCTCTGTTATGGCGATTTTCCGGCCAAGGGCATGGATGATCCCGCCAGCTTCCTGGTCCCGCCCGGCGTTATTCTCAATCGTGACCTGAGCCAGATCCATCCCGTGGACCTGGATGCCCCGGACCAGATCGAGGAATTTATCTCCCACTCCTGGTATCACTATCAGGGTGGCAAGGACAAGGGCCTGCATCCCTATGCCGGGGAGACCGAGTTGGATTACGACGGCCGTGGCGGTGTCCAACCGCCCTTCAAGCAGCTGGATGTGGCGGACGGCTATTCCTGGCTCAAGGCCCCGCGCTGGAAGGGCCACTCGGTGGAGGTCGGACCCCTGGCGCGCATGCTCATGCTTTACGCCAGCCCCGAGTCGCCCCTCCACGCCCGGGCCAAGGAACTGGTGGACATGACCCTGACCAAGCTCGATGTGCCGGTCCGGGCCCTCTTCTCCACCCTGGGTCGCACCGCCGCCCGGACGCTGGAGACCAAGCTCCTGGGCGACCAGATGCAGGTCTGGTACGACAGCCTGATCGCCAACATCAAGTCCGGCGACACCAAGACCTTCAACGATGCCCTCTGGGATCCCGCTACCTGGCCCAAGAAGTGCCTGGGTGCCGGTTACATGGAGGCCCCCCGGGGTGGTCTGGGCCACTGGATCGTCATCGAGAACGGCAAGATCGCCAACTACCAGGCCGTGGTGCCCTCGACCTGGAATGCCGGTCCGCGCGATCCCCAGGGTGTCCCCGGTGCCTACGAGGCGGCACTCCAGGACAACCACCAGGTGCATAACGTCAAGCAGCCGATCGAGATCCAGCGCACCATCCACTCCTTCGATCCCTGCATTGCCTGCGCCGTCCATGTGAGCGACCCGGAGACCGGCGAGCAGATCGAGATCAAGATCGTCTGATTGCTGCCTTTACCCGCCCAGCCAGGGGCACCGCGGCATCCTCCCGGTGCCCCTTTTCTTTGGCCAGCGGCAACCGGAGGGCTGATCTGGGCGTGTCTCGTCCTCCCATGATGCCCCTAACGCCGCGGCCCGCCCTTGCGCGCCCGATTGTGGTTTAATAAGCCCATGTTTAGACCCCTCCCCTTATTCATTGGCCTGCGCTACACGCGGGCCAAGCGGCGCAACCACTTCATCTCCTTCATCTCCCTCATTTCCATGCTGGGGATCATGCTGGGCATCGTGGCCCTCATCGTGGTCCTGTCGGTGATGAACGGCTTCCACAAGGAGATCCAGGAGCGCATTCTCGGCATGGCCTCCCACGCCACCCTGGCCGAACCCACGGGCAACATGGCGGACTGGCGGGAGCAACTTCCCCGGGTGCGGGAGCATCCGGCTGTGGTGGGGGCCGCGCCCTTTATCGAGATGCAGGTCATGCTCGCCAACGGCGGCGAGGTCAGCGGCGCCCTGGTGCGCGGCATCGAGCCGGTGGAGGAGGACCAGGTCTCCGAACTGCGCCGGGACATGATCCGCGGCGAGGTGGACTCCCTGGCGGCGGGTTCCTTCAACATCGTCCTGGGCCGGGAACTGGCGGCGGTGCTGGGGGTGGGGGTGGGCGACAAGGTGACGGTGGTGACCCCTCAGGTCAGCGCGACCCCCATCGGCATCATGCCGCGGCTCAAGTCCTTTACCGTCAGCGGCATCTTCGCCGTCGGCATGTCCGATTACGACCGCGGCGCCGGTTTCATCCACCTCCAGGACGCGGCCAAGCTCACCAGCCTGGGCAACAGCGTCACGGGCCTGCGGCTCAAGCTCACGAGCATGTTCGAGGCGCCCCAACTGGCGCGGGATATCGCCTACGACCTGGGCGGTGTTTATCGGGTCGTTGACTGGACCCAGCATCACAAGAACTTCTTCGCCGCCCTGAGCACGGAGAAGCGGATGATGAGCATCATCCTCTTCCTGATCGTGGCGGTGGCCGCTTTCAACATCGTCTCGACCCTGGTGATGGTGGTGACGGACAAGCAGGCCGATATCGCCATCCTGCGGACCCTGGGACTATCGCCCGGGCGGGTCATGGGCATCTTCATGGTGCAGGGCACCGCTATCGGTGTCGCCGGGACCCTGCTTGGGGTGGCCTGCGGCATCCTGCTGGCCATCAACGTCGAGGCCATCGTCGCGGGTATCGAGCATCTCTTCGATATCCACTTCCTGGATCCGAACATCTATTACATCAGCAACATGCCCTCGGACATTCATGGCTCCGACGTCATGGCCGTGGGGCTGGGCGCCTTTATCATGTCCGTTTTCGCCACCCTCTATCCGGCCTGGCGCGCCTCGCGGACCGAACCGGCCGAGGCCCTGCGCTATGAATGATGTCGTGCCCGAGGAGGTGGCGGTGATCGAGGCCCAGGGGCTGGTCAAGACCTTCCACCAGGGGCCCCAGGAGGTGGAGGTGCTGCGCGGCATCGACCTGCGCATCCAGGCGGGGGAGCGGATCGGGGTGATCGGGGTCTCCGGCTCCGGCAAGAGCACCCTGCTGCACTGCCTGGGCGGCCTGGACCGCGCCACCCGGGGCCGGGTCCTCTGGCGGGGACGGGACGTATCCAGCCTCTCGGAGCGGGAGCGCGGCCGGCTGCGCAATCGCCAGCTCGGCTTCGTTTATCAGTTCCACCATCTGCTCCCCGAGTTCAGCGCCCTGGAGAACGTGGCCATGCCCCTCCTGGTGGGTGGCGCCACGCCCGCCCAGGCCCGGACCAGCGCCGCCGAAATGCTGGACATGGTGGGTCTGGGTCATCGCGGCCGGCACAAGCCCGCCGAGCTCTCCGGCGGCGAGCGGCAGCGCGCCGCCATCGCCCGCGCCCTCGTCACCCGCCCCGCCTGTGTTCTCGCCGACGAACCCACCGGCAATCTCGATCGTCACACCGCCGAGCGGGTCTATGAGCTGATGCTGCAACTCAACGCCGAGATCTGCACCAGCTTTGTCATCGTCACCCACGACCCCCAACTCGCCGCCCGCATGGACCGCGTCCTGCGCATCGACGATGGCATTCTGAGCGACGCCTGAAGCCGCCTTTGCCTTTATGCCCTCAGTCCGAATCAATAACCTTGAGATCGGTGACCAGGGCATAGCCGGCGCCATGGACGGTTTGCAGGGGTAACGGCACACCCAATTCCTTGATGGACTTGTTGCGCAGGCGGCGTACCAGTACCTCCAGATTGCGGGGGTCGTAAGGCTCCCCATTCTTGCCCAGGGCCTTCTGCACGGCCGTCCTGCTCATGATGTCGCCGGGACGTTGGGCCAGCAGGACCAGCAGACGCCTTTCATGTTGACTCAGGGAGCAGAAGGCCCCATCGGGCGCGGTCAATCGCCAGTTGAGGGTATACAGGGTCCAGACCCCGGGGCGGTCGGGTGCGGCGGGCGGGGGTGGGGAGAGCCGGCTGGCCAGGCCGCGCACCACGCTGGACAATTCCCGCATGTCCACGGGTTTGACCAGATAGACATCGCCCCCCTCGTCATACCCCCGGATCCGGTCCTCCAGGCGCCCGCGCGCCGTGGCCAGCACCAGGGCGTGCCGCCGCCGGTCGATGCGGGGCCCGAGGGCGGCCAGACCGTCCCCTTCCGGCAAGCCGAGATCCAGCACGATGACCCCGCCGTCCGGGTGCGCCAGCCAGGCCGTGCAGTCCGCAATGCGACAAGCGCCGGTGGTCAGGCACCCTTCGAACTGGAGATAGTCAAGCATGGCGTCACGGAGGTCGGTCTCGTCCTCGACGACCAGCACGCGCGGGGGGGGTATGTCGCTCTTATTTGTTGTGGTCATGGGTAGAGTGGCAGCCAGAGGGTAAAGGTACTGCCGTGGCCGGCCAGGCTGGCGACCTCGATCCGTCCCCCGTGGAGGGCGGCGATCCGCTGTGCCAGATGCAGGCCAAGGCCCAGGCCGGCGACCCCGCCCTCGGGCGCGAGGCGCACGGATTTCAGGAATATCCGATCCAGGTCGGCGGCGTCCATGCCGCTCCCGGCGTCGCTTATCTGGATGCCCAACTCGCCCTGGATCCGGAAGGCCCTGATGCCGATGGCCGAATCCGGCGGCGAATACTTGGCGGCATTATCGAGCAGATTGAACAGCGCCCGGGTCACCAGTTTGTTATCGGCGTGGAGGCGGAGGTTCCTGATCCCTTCCGGCAGATCAAGGGTCAGGGGGCGCTGCGGCCGTGGCCCAAAGGCTTGGGTCGTGGCGGTCAGCCAGGGCCCGACGGGGAGGGGCTCCCGTTGCGGTTTCAGGTTGTCGTCGGCCAGGGAATCATTATCCAGCCATTGCTGAAATAACCATTCCAGACGGGTCACCGCCCGCTCGATGATACGCTGGCGGTGCAGTACCCGGGTCGCGTTGGCGTCCTCGGGATGGGTGCTCGCCTCGCGTTCCGTCACTTGCGCCTGGCTCTTGATGATGGCCAGGGGATTGCGGAATTCGTGCGCCACCAGGGAGCTGAAGCGTAGCCGTTGGCTGCGCGCCGCCTCCTCCCGGCTGACGGCGGACTCCAGTTCAAGGGTATGGAGGAACCCCTGGCGCTGCTCGATTTGTTGGGCGCGAGCGGTAACGTAGCCGATGGCGTTGATGAGCAGCAGCCAGGCCGTGGCGAGGACGAGCTCCGGTAAGGGCGGCGGCGGGTTCCAAAAGCTCCAGCTCGCCCAGAGGACCAGGCTCATCACCACAGCCAGACCGGCGCGGCGGGTCAGATTGCCGGGCAAGTAAAGATAGATCAGCAGGATGCCGCCGATGAGGAAGAGCGGTCCCAGTGGATCATAGCCAGGATCCCGGGCCACGATCAGGGCTGGGGGGAGGATGGCCAGGCCGATCAAGCCCCAGGCCCCATGGCGCTGGCGCCACCGATCGCCGACGGACTGCTTAGCGACGAAGGCCGCTTCCGTAGCCTGGTCGGTAAACCGGGCGGTCCAGGGATGGATTTTCATCGGAACACCAGATTCATAAGGGGGTTTGTTGCGGGATTTGCTCCAGAGGGCGACTTGCGGGGCCAGCCAGCCGTGGCAAAGAACGGCTAGGGCGCCCAGGCGCGGTCAACTCAGTACCCTCAGATTCCCGGCTACCCGGAGCCGTAGTCCCTGGTTGCGCACGAGTTGTTCCCAGGTCCGGTAGGGCGGGGGCGGCTGATAACCCTGGAGGTGGGGATCGTAACGACCCTCGATACCGGTCAGGACCCGCATGACATCGGTGGCGGCGGCCTTGACCCCGTCATCTGTGGCGCGGGCCCCGCCCCAAAAGTCGTTGCCAGGCCAGGAGACCGGGTCCCAGGCGACCAGGCTGTAGAGCCGGCAGGCGCGAAAATCCTCCCCCTCCTCGGCGTAGGCCTGGGGTGGGCAGAGTTGCGGCCGGTCATGATTGCCCCGGGTCAGGGGTCGCACCCGCAGGGAGAAGCCGTCAAAGTCATGCCGCTCGTTCGCACACTCGTTGAAGGGATCGTAATAGAGGGCCCGGATATGGGTCAGGCGCCCGGCGTGCCGGCCTAGCAGGGCAAGGAGGGCATCCTTGAAGAAGAGGCCCAGGGTGCCCTGAAAAGGCCCCGCGAACTGGCCGCAGCCCAGGCCCGGCAGGGTGATGAGGGCTTGGTGTCCCTCCCTCCTGGCCTCCTCGTTGATGTAGAGGAGCGGGGGCAGCAGCCGCCTTTCATAGAGGGTGCCATATCCCGCCGCATCGATACGCCCATCCCGGGTCACCGTCGCCCAATCCCCCGCCACGCCGCCCTGGTTGTTGCACAGCAGGGCGCCGGGGACGAAGAGTAAGGTGCCCGTCAGGGGTTGGTCGTGGACCTGGGGAACCCGATGGCGACCGTTATCGAAGATGCGCACCGCCATGGCGATACCCAGATCCCCCAGGAGGGTTAACTCGGTGATATTCCAATCCCGCCCATCCCCGTGAACGGCACTCTCGGCGAAGATGCGCGGGGATTTGGTGTTGATCAGATGTTCCAGAAAGGCCTCGTCGCTCAGGCTGGCGACATCCTGGTCCCGCAGGTCCGCCCGCAGGCGCCCCCCCGCCTGGGCGAGGCCATGAGCGGCCAGACCGGCGCGATAGTCCTGAAGTTTGCGGAGGCCTTCGGTATGCAGTAGGTGGCAATAGGTGTTCATAAGGTGACGGGGACCCGGGTTGGCGACAGGTGGATCAGGGTCTGGGGCAGCCTGATCGCCCTCGCGCCAGCGGCAAAGCTGGCGGTGCGGGCAGTATGCAAAATGCGCCGGGGCAATGATAGACACGAATCGCGACAAGATGCGACCAAATACGACATTTTAGGTATTTTCTCTTTATAATATAGAATCTTAAAAAGTTGTGAGGGACGCAAATTTTCCCTCCGGAGGAACAGGAGTTCGGGATACCCCCATCTGGAAGGGGGTGAGAGGCCGGGCAAGGCCGCTCGGGGACGGAAAAGGCGGAGGATAGGACCCGAGACCGGTCGTGGGGAACCTGGGGTTATGTCACCATAAGAGTAGCTGCAATCTTCCGGATACCCGATGAGCCATCCCGAACGTCCCCCCGGGTGCGGGCCACTCCCCGACGCGCCACCGACGGGATGGGCGAGCCCTCTCTCTGCCGCTCTGGGCTTTGCCCTGGGGGTCTGCCTCTTCTTTGTCGGGCCCGAGCCACCGCCGGCCTGGCCCCTGGGGCTGCTGGCGGTGGCGGTGGCCTTTCTGGCCTGGCATTGGGCGCCAGCGCGTCCCCTCTGCTGGTTGCTGGTGGGGCTCCTCTGGGCCCAGTTCCGGACTTGCGACCTGCTGTGTCACCCCTTCCCGGCGGAATTGGCGCGCGCGGATCTGCGCCTGGAGGGTCGGGTGGCCTCGCTGCCGGAATCCAAGTCCGGCGGCACGCGCTTCCAGTTTCGTATCGAGCGTGCCTGGCGGGGTGAGGAGGAACTGGGGTTCAGGGGCCTGGTCCGCCTGACCTGGCGGGGGGCTCCGCCCCTACGGGTGGGGGAGGCTCGCGCCCTGGGGGTGCGGCTCAAGCCCCCCCATGGCTTCGCCAATCCCGGCGGCTTTGATTACGAACGCTGGCTGTTCCAGCAAGGCATCGTCGCCACGGGTTATGTGCGCGATGGCGGTGACCTGGGTCTGCTCGACACCGGCGCGGGTCCCTATTGGATCGACCGCTGGCGTCAGGGCCTGAGTGAGCGGCTGCTGGGGAGGGTGCTGGAGGGCTCGCCGGCGGCGGGGCTGGTGGCGGCCCTGGTGCTGGGGGAGACCACGGAGGTGACACCTGCCCAATGGGAGGTGCTGACCCGCACCGGTGTCAATCACCTGGTCTCCATCTCCGGGCTGCATGTGGGCCTGGTGGCGGCCAGTCTCTTCTTCCTGACCCGCTGGTTCTGGTCGCGCTCGCCCTGGCTGGTCTCCCGACTGGCCGCCCCCCGCGCGGGGGCCCTGGGGGGCCTGGTGGCGGCCCTGATCTACAGCGCCCTGGCGGGCTTCGCGGTCTGCACCCAGCGTTCCCTCATCATGTTGGGGGTGGTGCTGGTGGCTCTCCTCTGGTCCCGCACCCCCCGGCCCTGGACGGGGCTGACCTTCGCCCTGGCCGCCGTCCTGCTGTTGGACCCGACGGAAGCGCTGAGTTATGGGCTCTGGCTGTCCTTCGGTGGCGTGGCGGCCCTCATCTATGGTCTCGGCAACCGGCTGGCCCTGGAAGGCCTCTGGCGGCGCTGGGGCCAGGCGCAGTGGGTGGCGACCCTGGGGTTCCTGCCCCTGTTGCTGTTGCTCTTCAGTCGGGCCTCGGTCGTCTCCCCGCTGGTCAACCTGGTGGCGATCCCCCTCTTTGGCCTGCTGCTGCCGCTGGTGTTGATCGCGGCCGCCCTGCTGTTGATGATCGGGATCGCGACACCCCTTATCTGGACCGCCGCCCTGCTGGCCTGGCTGCTGGATGGCCTGACGGCGATCTCGGCCTGGCACTGGGCCTCGGTGGGCATTGCGGCGCGGCCAGACTGGGCCTGGGTGGCGGCCTTCGGCGGGGCCCTGCTGCTACTGGCGCCCCGCGGGATTCCGGGGCGCTGGCTGGGTCTGCCCCTGCTGCTGCCCCTCGGGCTGCTGACCCCGCCCGCGCCGCCCACCGGGGAGGCCTGGCTGCGGTTACTCGACGTGGGGCAGGGGCTCTCCGCCGTGGTCCGCACCGCCCATCATGTCCTGGTCTTCGATACGGGTCCGGCCTTCCTGGGCGGTTTCAACACGGGCGAGGCCGTCGTGGTGCCCTACCTGCGGGACCAGGGCCTGAGCCGGATCAATACCCTGGTTCTGAGCCATGGGGATCAGGATCATGTCGGCGGCTTCGCGGGCCTGGCCGCTCAGATGCCGATTGACCGCATCCTGGCCGGAGAGCCGGGAGACCTGGCCGATCCCCGGGCGGAGCCCTGTCTCGCAGGCCAGGGCTGGAACTGGGATGGGGTAGACTTCGCGGTGCTCTATCCGGCTCAGGCCGGGCTGGAGGGCAACGAGAGTTCCTGCGTGCTGCGCCTGGCCACCCAAGGCGCCAGCCTGCTGGTGCCGGGCGATCTTGGTCAGGCCCCGGAAAGGCAACTGGCGCGGGGCGGTGGTCTGGCCACGACCCTGCTGGTGGCTGGCCATCACGGCAGCAATACCTCCAGCAGCCGCGAATTCCTGGCGGCCGTGGCACCGGCATGGGTGCTCTATGGCAGCGGCTTCGCCAATCGCTATGGCTTCCCTGCCGCCCGGGTGCGCGAACGGGTGGCTGCCGCCGGCGCCCGGGAGCTGAACACGGCGGAGGCCGGGGCCATCGGTTTCGCCCTGACTGCCGCGGGGCTGGAAGGTCCCGAGCTGTATCGCGAGGCCCAACCGCGTCTCTGGTCCTGGCGGCCACGGGGCGAGAGGTAGCCGGGTTCCGGCGCCCGGCTTGGGGTATCATGCCGCCCAGTGCAAGGCGTCTCCGAGAGGTGAGTAACCCGTGTTGGAGTTGATGAGGGCCGGTGGCTGGCTGATGTGGCCCATCCTGGCCTGTTCCGTGGTCGCCATGGCCATCATTCTGGAGCGCCTCTGGAGTCTGCGCCGCCGCCGGGTCATGCCGCCGGGACTGATGGAGCTGGTCTGGCAGTGGCAGCGCGACCAGGCCCTGACCCCGGAGCGGATCCAGGCCCTGGCCCAGGGCTCGCCCCTGGGGCGGCTCCTGAGCGCCGGCCTGGTCAACCGCAATCACTCGCGGGAGATCATGAAGGAGGCCATCAATGACGTGGGCCGTCAGGTGGTGGCCAACCTGGAGCGTTACCTCAACACCCTGGGCACCATTGCCTCGGTGTCGCCCCTGCTGGGCCTGCTGGGCACGGTCTTCGGCATGATCGATATCTTTACCGTCATCATCGATGCGGGCGTCGGCAATCCGGGCGTCCTCGCCGGTGGTATCTCCGAGGCCCTGCTGACGACGGCGGCGGGCCTGACGGTGGCCATCCCAAGCCTCATGTTCCATCGCTATTTCAATGGGCGCGTCAACCAGTTCGCCCTGGCCATGGAGGAAGAGGCCCTCAACTTGGTGGAGGTCATCAAGGGCGAGCGCGAGGCCTTACCGGAGGCGATGGCGTGAATCTGCGTCCCCAGCGTCCCGAGCCACCGGATATCAATCTGGCGCCCCTGATCGACGTCGTCTTCCTGCTGCTCATCTTCTTCATGGTGACCACGACCTTCAGGGAGGAGGTCGGCATCAAGATCCAGTTGCCCCAGGCCCAGGGGGAGGCGGCGGCGGAGAAGCAGGCCCTGACCCTGGTCATCGATGCCAGCGGCGCCTTCTATGTCAACGACCGTCAGGTCGTGGACACCCAGCCGGACAGCCTGCGCAAGGCCCTGGGGGAGGCGATCGGTCAGGCCGGGCCAGAGGCGGATGACCGGGTACCGGGGGAACTGCCCCTGGTGCTGATGGCCGACGCCAAGACGCCCCACCAGGCCGTCATGACCGCCCTGGACGTGGCCAGCCAGCTCGGGCTGACGCGCTTCTCCTTTGCCGCCAGCCGGACGCAGAAGGCGCCATGAGCCACCCCGATGTCCTGGCCCCCGGCTCGGCGCGCCGCATCTATGTGCGTCTGATCGCTTACGCCAAGCCTTATTGGCGCATGTTCGCCGTTTCCGCCGTGGGCATGGTCTTCTATGCCGCCACTGAACCCCTCTTCGCGGCCATGATGAAGCCCCTGCTGGATGGCACCTTCATTGACCGGGATGCGGAGGTGGTCAAGTCCATGCCCCTGATTCTGCTGGGTATCTTCCTAGTGCGGGGGATCGCCGGCTTCATCAATACCTACTGTCTCCAGTGGGTGGGGCGGCGGGTGGTGGCCGACCTGCGCCAGGAGATGTTCGAGCACCTGCTGCGCTCGCCCGCCGGCTATTTCGATACTCAGAGCACGGGTCAGATCCTGGCCAAGCTGACCTATAACGTCGAGAACGTCGCCGATGCCGCCACGACCGCCATCACCACCATCATCCGCGATGGCCTGACCGTCATCGGCCTGGTGGCCTACATGCTCTACATCAATGTCATGCTCTCGGCCATCTTCCTGCTGGTGGGTCCGGCCATGGGCGTCTCCATCCGCTACGCCAGCCAGCACTTTCGCCGTCACAGCAAGCGTATCCAGGACCGGGTCGGGGAGTTGACCCATGTGGCTCAGGAGGCCATCGATGGTCATCGGGTCGTCAAGGCCTTTGGGGGCCAGGCCCGGGCGGCGGAGCGTTTCAGCTTCGTCAACGAAAAGACGCGCTCCCTGCAGATGAAAATGGTGGCCACCAACGCCATCAGCGTGCCCCTGGTGCAACTGGTTTCCGCCATCGCCATCGCGGTCATCATCTACCTTTCCACCATGCAGGGTCTCCGGGAGGACATCTCGGTCGGCACCTTCATGTCCTTTATCCTGGCCATGGGCCTGCTGCTCCAGCCGATCAAGAGCCTGACGGGGATCAATAATCAGTTGCAACGCGGCATCATCGCCGCCGACAGCCTCTTCGAGCTGATCGATTCGCCCGCCGAGGTGGATACCGGCGACCGGACGTTGGACCGGGCCCAGGGGCGGGTGGAGATTCGCGGCTTGACCCACGTCTATGACATGGACAAGGGTCCCGTGCTGCGGGACCTCGATCTGGTGATCGAGCCCGGGGAGACCCTGGCCCTGGTCGGTCGGTCGGGTAGCGGTAAATCGACCCTCGCCAGCCTGCTGCCCCGCTTCTACGACCCCCTCGCGGGCGAAATCCTCATTGATGGCTTCCCCACCCATGAACTGACCCTCGCCAGCCTCCGGGCCCAGATTTCCCTGGTGACCCAGGAGGTTGTGCTCTTTAACGACACCATTCGCAACAACATCGCCTATGGTCACCCGGGCGCGGTCGATCAGACGACCCTGGAGGCGGTGGCGGAGGCGGCTCACGCCCTGGAGTTCATCAACGACCTGCCGGAGGGTTTCGACACCTTGGTCGGCGATCGTGGCATCCTGCTCTCCGGCGGTCAGCGCCAGCGTCTGGCCATCGCCCGCGCCATGCTCAAGGACGCCCCCATCCTGATCCTGGACGAGGCCACCTCGGCCCTGGACAGCGAGGCCGAGCGCCACATTCAGGCGGCCCTGGAACGGCTGATGAGCAATCGCACTACCCTGGTGATCGCTCACCGTCTCACCACCATCGAGCGCGCCAATCGGATCCTGGTTCTGGACCAGGGCCGGATCGTGGAGACGGGGAGCCATGCCGACCTGCTCGCCCTGGACGGTCATTACGCCCGCTTGCACCGGATGCAGTTCAACGATGCCTTTACCGATGCGAGCCCATGACAGCAGAAGAAATCTGGTATGGCGACCACTGGCTGGCCTGGCCCCTGGCGCCACTGGCCGGTCTCTACCGGCTGGGGGTCTGGGGGCGGCGGCATGCCTTTCGGCGGGGTTGGCTGGCGAGTTGGCGGCTGCCCCTTCCCGTGGTGGTGGTAGGCAATCTCACGGTTGGCGGTACGGGCAAGACGCCCCTGGTACTCTGGCTGAGCGACTTTCTGCGCCGCCAGGGTTGGCGGCCTGGCATCATCCTGCGGGGCTATGGTGGCTCGGCCCGGGATTGGCCGCGTTGGGTGACGGCGGCGAGCGATCCCCGGGAGGTGGGCGACGAGGCGGTACTCCTGGCCCGGAAATCCGGCGGCCCGGTGGTGGCGGGGCCCGACAGGGTCGCGGCGGGGCGGCTAATATGCGACCGGGGCGGCTGCGATATCATCCTGGCCGACGATGGCCTGCAGCATTACCGGCTCCAGCGCGATCTGGAGATCCTGGTCATCGACGGTGCCCGCGGCTTTGGTAACGGTTTCTGTCTGCCCGCCGGACCCTTGCGCGAGCCGGTCTCCCGGGGCCGGGCCATCGGGCTCAAGGTCTGTACTGGCGGGGCCTGGCCCGGTGCCGAGCCCCTGACCCTGCGACCGGGGGACCTGGTGAATCTGCGCCATCCCACCCAGACCCGGGCCCTGGCCCGTTATAAGGGCCAGCGAGTCACGGCGGTGGCGGGGATAGGCAACCCGGAGCGCTTTTTTGCCCTGCTCCGCCAGGCGGGATTGCATCTGGACGAACGCCCCTACCCGGATCACCGGGGGTTCACCGCCGCCGATGCGGCCACCTGGCCCCCGGGGCCCCTCATCATGACCGAGAAGGATGCGGTCAAGTGCCTGCCCTTCGCCGGGGAGGAGCATTGGTTTCTACCCGTGGAGGCGGTCCCGAGCGCCGCCTTCGAACGTCAATTGTCCGTCGCCTTGAAAGGTCTGAAGAATGGATAAGAAACTCCTGGATATCCTGGTCTGTCCCCTCTGCAAGGGGCCTCTCTATTTTGATAAGGCCGCCGCCGAGTTGATCTGCCGCGCCGATCGTCTGGCCTTCCCCATCCGGGACGATATCCCGGTCATGCTAGAGGAGGAGGCGCGGGAACTGCCCGCCGATGAAGAGGTGCCCAAGGCTTGAGCGCGGCCGGAGCGGCCGAGCCCAGGGGTGGGGCGGGCCTGGGAACCCCGGGGACGGATTCGCTGGTGCCCTTCAAGGTCGTCATCCCGGCGCGCTATGCGGCTTCGCGTCTGCCGGGCAAGCCCTTGCTGGAGATCGCGGGCAAGCCCCTGATCCAGCATGTATATGAGCGCGCCCAGGCCACCGCGGCGGAGGAGATCCTGATCGCCACGGACGACGAGCGTATTGCCGCCGCCTGCCAGGCCTTTGGCGCCGAGGTGGTCATGACCCGCGCCGATCACCGCAGCGGCACCGACCGCCTCGCCGAGGTCATCGCCGCGCGTGGCTGGTCCGACGATACCCTGGTCGTCAACCTCCAGGGTGACGAGCCCTGCATGCCCCCCGCCCTGGTGGATCAGGTGGCGGTGGGCCTGGCTGGCCATGGGCGGATCGGCATGGCGACCCTGGCCTATCCCATTCAGGATCCCGAGACCCTCTTCGATCCCCATGTGGTCAAGGTGGTGACCGACGCCCAGGGCTACGCCCTCTATTTCTCCCGGGCCCCCATCCCCTGGCATCGCGACGCCTTTCATGGCGGCCGGCGGACCCTACCAACGGGCGGGCGCTTTCTGCGCCATATTGGCCTCTACGCCTACCGCGCCGCCTTTCTGGCGCGCTTTGTGGACTGGCCGCCCGCGCCCCTGGAACTGGCCGAATCCCTTGAACAGCTGCGGGTCCTCTGGCACGGCGAGGGTATTCATGTCGGCCTGGCCACCGAGGAGCCTGGCCCCGGCGTGGATACCGCCGCCGATGTCCAGCGCCTCCTGGACTTCCTGGGACGCGGTCAAACGGCCTTGGGCGTGGGCAAATCACCGGACCCTGGCGGGGACTTGAAGCCATGAAAACCAGAAGTTGCCAGCCCTGCACCGCCTGTTGCGATGGCTGGGTCAAAATGACGATTCAGGGTGTCCTCGTCTTTCCCGGACACCCCTGTCCCCATAGCACGCGCCAGGGGTGTGATGACTATCTCAATCGCCCCATCGAACCATGCGTCAACTTTTCTTGCGGCTGGATCATTGCCGCCAGTCCGCTTCCGGACTGGATGAAGCCTGACAATGCCCTGGTGATCGTCCTGTTCAACAAGTTTCAATGGCAGGGTGTGCCTGTCGATCTCGCCGTGCCGGTGGGCAAGCGCATACCGCCCCGGTCCCTGGCCTGGCTGCGAAACTTTGCCGAGACCCAACGGCGCCCCCTCGTCCACACCGAACAGATCGTGGAAGAGGGCGAGTATCAGGAACAACAGCAGGTATTCGGCCATGGCCCGCCGGCCTTTCAACAAGACTTGCTGCGCCGGCAAGGGGCCGGCCTGGCCCTCTGGCCCTCAAGGTAGGGGTCCTCACCCCTCGTGGGGAAGGTCTCATGGTCCGCAAACAGCCCGATGTCGGCGACTTGATGCAGGGGCCATGGGACTGATGGCCCGGCTAGCCTGTCCTACCCGCGCCTGGCTATTGTTATCAGGGCGGTTGCCGTCCCTGGAGGCTCGATGAACATCGGATCGCATAGCTACTGGCTTCTCGCGGGTATCCCGCTGCTGAGCGCGGGCTTGATCCTGCTCCTGGCCTGGCCTGCCAGAAGGTTGGGACTGGTCGATCATCCATCGACCCGCAAACACCATCCTCACCCCGTGCCGCTGGTCGGAGGGCTCGCCATCTGGGCTGCCTTCACCGTCGGCATGCTGCTCAAGCCAGATAAGCTGCCGGATTATGGGTTTCTTCTGGTAGGCATGACCCTGATGGCCCTGGTGGGTCTCCTTGACGACATCCGCCCCATCAGCCATTGGGTTCGCCTCTTGTTCCAAGGCCTGGCCGTCCTGGTGATGGGGCTGGCTGACCACGCGGTGCTGAACAACCTTGGCAATCTCTTTGGATCGGGCGATATCCTACTGGCTCATGGGGCCTGGCTATTCACCCTCTTGGCCGTCGTTGGCTTGATCAATGCGCTGAACATGGCGGACGGGTTGGATGGACTCGCCGGCGGTCAGGCGCTGATAGCCACCAGCTGGCTGATGTTGCTTTGTCTCCAAGCCCCCATCTGCATCGCCGCACGACTTGAGTCCCTGCTGGTATTAGCCCTGGCCATCGCTGGCTTTCTCGTCTTCAACCTTCGCCATCCTTGGCGAGCCCGGGCCAGTGTCTTCATGGGCGATGCCGGCAGTACCTTACTGGGCTATGTGCTGGCCTGGTTCCTGATACGCATGTCTCAGGGCGAGGTGCGGGAACTGGACCCGATCACGGCCGTGTGGATTCTGGCCCTGCCGCTCATGGATACGGTTGCGGTGATGATTCGCCGCTTGATGGCCGGTCACAGCCCCTTTGCCGCCGACCGTCAACACCTGCACTTTCTGTTGCTCGGCTATGGGGTGTCCGACGCTCGGGGCGTTGCCAGCCTTCTGCTCATCGCCTTCGGTTTGGGGGGGGTAGGTGTCCTGGCCCAGTGGTTCGGGGTACCTGAATATTTGCGTTTCTATGCTTTTGTGGTGGTTTTTCTGTTGTATTTCGCCATGACGACGAAGATGGCCCAGGTGTTGAGGAATAGGCCGGTGGTTGATACCCAGGAACGTCGCCGTCTTTCCGCACCGACATCCTCCTAACCGCCGCGGGGATTTTCGGTATGACAGCCCGGAATGGGCATTATGAGTGGCAATATCACGATGTGGTCCCAGAGTTTGATCGGGTTTGTGGGCCTTTTTCTGTTGACCTGGCTGTTCAGTGAAAACCGGCGGAGGGTGCGTTTCCGGCCGGCCCTCGTGGCCCTGGCACTGCAGTTCTTCATCGCCCTGCTGCTCTTGGAAATTCCGCTGTTCCGCCATGTCTTCCTGGTCTTGAACGAACTGGTGACCAGCCTGGAGGCGGCGACCCGCGCGGGTACTCGCTTCGTCTTTGGCTATGTGGGCGGGGGCGACTTGCCCTTCGAGGTCCGGGTCGGGGCCAGTTCCTTTGTGTTCGCCTTCCAGGCCCTGCCCATGGTGCTGGTGGTCAGTGCCCTCTCGGCCTTGCTCTTTCACTGGCGGGTACTGCCCTGGGTGGTGCGGAGTTTCGCCTGGATGTTGCGCAAGACCCTGGGCCTGGGTGGCGCCGCGGGGGTGGGGGTGGCGGCCAATATCTTCCTGGGCCATGTGGAATCGCCCCTGCTGATCAAGCCTTATCTGCAACAGGTATCGCGCAGCGACCTCTTTCTGATCATGACCGCTGGCATGGCGACGATCGCCGGGACCATCATGGTCGTCTATGCCAGTATCCTCTCGCCGGTCATCCCCGATGCCCTGGCGCAACTGCTGATCGCCTCCCTCATCAGCGCCCCCGCCGCCGTCATGGTGGCGCGGATCATGATCCCCGATGGCGCCGGGGGTGACGAGGGGGGGCATTGGGACCCCCCCCGGCAGGATTCCAGTAGCCTGGATGCCATTGCCCGGGGCACCTTTGAAGGGGTTGGGTTGTTGGTCAATATCGTCGCTATGCTGGTGGTCCTGGTGGCCCTAGTCGCCCTGGTCAACCAGTTCCTCGGCTTACTGCCGGCCCTGGGTGGCGAGGCGATCAGCCTCCAGCGCCTGCTGGGCTGGGTACTGGCACCCTTGACCTGGCTGATGGGCATACCCGCCAGCGAGGCGGTTATGGCCGGCGGCCTCATGGGTGTCAAGACCATCCTCAACGAGTTTCTGGCCTACCTTGAACTGGCGGCCCTGCCCGAGGGGGCCTTGAGTGAGCGGTCGCGGCTCATCATGACCTATGCCTTGTGCGGCTTCGCCAATCTTGGCAGCCTGGGCATCCTCATCGGCGGCATGGGCGCCATGGTGCCGGAGCGCCGCGCCGAGATCACGGCCTTGGGGCCCCGTTCCATCGTCGCGGGCACCCTGGCGACCAGCTTCACCGGCGCCGTGGTGGGCCTCATCAGTCTCTTTCCCCATTGAGCCCAGTGGCTCTTCGATTCAGCGGAGTTTGTCCATGAGCGAGCATCTTGAAATCTTATTTCCGGGCGGGAAGCGGGTTGATGTCCGCGTTCGCGAGTTTGAGATCCATACCGATCAGTCCGTCAAAGGGGGTGGGGAGGCCAGTGCCCCCGAGCCCTTCGATCTCTTTTTGAGTTCGATGGCGGCCTGCGCCGGTATCTATGCCCTCAATTTCTGCACCTCCCGCGACTTATCGACCGAGGGTCTGGCCTTGAGCCTGGACTGGGATCGGGATCCGGCCAATCCCCTGATCGCCAGCGTGCGCTACCAATTGCGGTTGCCCGCGGGCTTCCCGGACAAGTACCGCTCCAGCATCCTCAAGTCCATTGAGCTGTGCGCCGTGAAGAAACACATCCAGAACCCTCCCAGCTTCGAAATCCTGGTGGTGGAATAGCCTCGAACCCATAAAAAAACCCCGCCATAAAGGCGGGGTAATTCACCACTGAGGAGGTTCGAGAACGGAGGTGTCGGAACAAGACTGTGCCTCGCTTAAATATCAGCAGAATCCGTGCCATGCTTGCGAGGCCTTCTTGGGGTTGACCCTTGAATAGGCGAGGAGATTCCAAGTAATTATAATATTAACAATAGGTTGTATGCTTATTGGGGCCCCAGGATACTAGGCGCTGCTAATCCTACGATGGTCAAGGTTGCCTCATGGCTTGGTAAATCCTCTTCCCAACAACCCTGGAACCGCACCTCAAGGGTGCCAGGGGCCTGTTGGCGGCACCCGGATGGCGACTGGATATGGCGCTGGGCCAGGGAGGCGGCGCCTCGGGCCTGGCCTGGGTTCTTGTTCAATTCGGCGCCGATGCTATGATCCTGGTTGAGATTCAAGCGCGGGTGGAGATGCCATGAGCGAAGCTACGAGGGTGCGGATTCTATTTGTTTGCATGGGCAATATCTGTCGTTCTCCCACGGCGGAGGGCGTTTTCCGGCATTTGTTGCGGGGGGAAGGGTGCGATGAACTGATCGCTACCGATTCCGCCGGTACCCACGGCTATCACATCGGTGAGCCGCCCGACGAACGGGCGCGGGAGACGGCGCTGAGGCGGGGGATTGATCTGAGCGATTTGCGCGCCCGGCGCGTGGCGCGGGAGGACTTCGACCTGTTCGATTATATTCTGGCCATGGACCAGGAAAACTATCAGGCCCTCAGAGCCATCTGTCCCCCGGTACATCGCGGTAAATTAAAATTATTCATGGACTTCGCCCCAGATTACGGCATTCGCGAAGTGCCTGATCCCTATTATGGGGGCCCCGGGGGCTTCGAACAGGTCTTTGATTTGGTTGAGGCCGCCGCCCTGGGACTGCTCGAAGATGTCCGTCAGCGCTGGAGATAGGTGGCGCTTTAGGCCAAGCCCAGTTTTTTCGTGGCTCCGCTGACTGGCGCAAGACCCCTTCCTTAGTGTTAACGGGATACCCCAACGGGCTGGTGGCAAAAGTGATGTGAGTCTGGACCGGCAGCCGGCGTCCTTGCCGGCTTGGATCAAGTGGGGACTTGCCTAATCGGCGTCTCCCTCTTCCGCGCTGGACTTATCGGCGACTTTGGAAGGCTCGGCTGCCACGGGTTCTGCCTTGGGGGCCTTGGGTGCCTTCGGCGCCTTGGGTGACGCGGGGTCGCTGACTTTGGAGGATTTCCCCTTAGCTTCACCCGCCTTTTCCTGGGTAGGCGCATTCCCTGTCGGAGGGATTTCCGGGCTGATGGGCTCGGCCTCCGGGACTGGTTTGGCGGTCTTCCTTGCTACCGGTGCCTTGGCCCTTTCGACAGGGGTTTCAGGCTCGGGCTCGGCATTGACCTGGCTGGGCTCTGGCGGTGTTGCTGCTGGGGTCAGTGCCGTTTCATCCGGAGCGAGGGGGCTCTCCTTCGAGGCGGGCTGTTCAGCGGGGGGTGCCGCTGTCTGCCGCTGAGTCTCGACAGGCTGCTCCGGTTCCTCGGCGGTTGCCCGTCTGCGGCGGGGACTCGGGGTCGGGCCAGGGGCCGGCGTCTCTGATGCGGACGAGGCGGGCTCCAGGGGTGTTCTGGCTTTCGGCTTGCCGGTTAGTTTGATCGGGGCCGTGGGTTCCTCGGCGACGGACTCCCTTTTTTCCGGGCTGGCCATGATCTCGGCCTCCACTGAGGGCTCGGCGGTCTCGAGCGGTTGTACCCGGGAAGGAATCGCGGGTGTTTGCGGGGCCCCGGTCTCGATCTGATCCAGGGCCGCGCTCGTTTCAGGCTGATCCTCGCCCTCGCCGGATTCAACCACGTCGGACTCCTCCTGGCTGGCCTCGCCACTATTGCCACGGCCACGCCGGCCACGTCCGCCGCGCCGCCGCCGGGAGCGGGGCTTGGTGGGGGCCTCCGCGCCTTCCGCGATCAGGTCTTGAGAAGGCTCGGACTCGGATTCGTCCTTCCGGGTTGTCTCGGCGGCCAGGCGCTGGGTATCCAAGTCCTCGGTGATCGAGGACGGTTGGATAGCCTCGGCGCTGACGGTTGGCTGTGGCTCCCGGGACGGCCTGAGTGTCTCGGTCTCGGCGAACTCATCCCGCTGTAGGGCAGTCTCTTCCGCGCCGATGAGGTCTGGTTGGGGCGTTCTTGGGGTCTGCTCTTGGGCGGCAAGGGCGGTCGCCGGCGGGTTAGTTCTGGCCAGGGGCGTTGGGGTGCCTTCCGCCGGGATGAGATCCCAGTCAAAAAAGTCCAGGGTATCGCTCTCCTCAAGGGGCGCAGGAGTCGCGTCCTCGGGGCGGTGCGCCTCGCCGCCGCGCCGGCCGCGACCACGACCCCCGCGCCGGGAACCGCGCCGGGATTCACCGCCGCCCTCGCCACTTTCCCCAGCCTCGCCCCGGGTCGGAGTCGGAGGAGCGGGTGGCTGCTCATCCCCAGCCTGACTGGCGGGGGGCTGGGGGCGCGACGGGGGACCGCCGGTCAGGGGCCTGGGTCCAAAGGCCTCTTCACGCCGGGGATCATCGCGTTTGGGCTCGTCACGCCGGATCTCCTCGCGTCTGGGTTCCTCGCGCCGGGTTTCCCCGCGCTTCACTTCGTCACGCCGGGGTTCGTCACGTCTAGCTTCATCGCGGCGTGGTTCGTTACGCCTGGGGGGCTGTTGGGCCGGACGTTGCCGGGAAGCATCCCGGTCGCTGCCACCGCTGGGGCTTCGGCCCGACTGAGACTGGGATTCCACCGGCCGGGACGCGGGCGCTGGCCGGGGGGCGGGCCGGGGCCGTCGCGGTGGCTCGGGCCTGGCGGCGGGCACCGGCGCCGGGGCGACTTCCTCGACATGGCGCGGGGCGAAAAGGTTGGTCCAGAGCCGCTTGAGCAGGCTTTCCGGCTGTCGTTGTTCCTGAGCGGGCTGGGTCGTCGGCTGGGCCTGTGGGGGCGGCGGCTCCTGGCGCCGGGGCGCCGGTGCTGGCTCCATGGGGGCGAGCTGTTTGATGGCGGGTTCCTCGACGCGTACCGGCTCGGTGACGCGCCCGAGTTCCAGGTGTCGCTCCTCAATCTTACCGGCCAGTTGATAGCTGGGCTGATCGGGCGTCAGCCGTTCCGCGTCCTGGGTGCGCACCCGTTCGATACGATAGTCCGGGGTCTCCAGGTGTGCGCTGGGCAGGAGCAGAACGCTCAGGCGCTGGCGCTTCTCGATTTCGAGGATGGCGCGGCGTTTTTCGTTGAGGAGGAAGGTGGCCACGTCCACGGGCAGCTCCGCCAGGATGCGCTCCGTGTTCTCCTTCATGGCCTCCTCCTCCAGGATGCGGAGGATGGAGAGGGCGAGGGACTCGACGCCGCGGATGGTGCCCTGGCCCTTGCAGCGCGGGCACACGAGCTGGCTGGACTCACCCAGGGAGGGGCGCAGGCGCTGGCGGGACATCTCCATGAGGCCGAAGCGGGAAATGCGGCCGAGCTGGACCCGGGCGCGGTCCTCCTTCATGGCGTCGCGCAGCCGGTTTTCGACCTCGCGCTGGTTGCGCACCGGGGTCATGTCGATGAAATCGACAACGAAGAGGCCGCCTAGGTCCCGCAGGCGCAACTGGCGGGCGATTTCATCGGCGGCCTCCAGGTTGGTGTTGAGGGCCGTCTCCTCGATGTCGGCGCCCTTGGTGGCCCGGGCCGAGTTGATATCGATGGAGGTCAAGGCCTCCGTATGGTCGATGACGATGGAGCCGCCCGAAGGCAACTGGACCGAGCGCTGGAAGGCGGATTCGATCTGGCTCTCGATCTGGTAGCGCGTGAAGAGCGGCACCTCGTCCTCGTAGAGCCGCAGTTTGCGCAGATTGTGGGGCATGACCTGGCGGATGAAGGCCTCGGCCTTCTCGTACATCTTGCGATCATCGACCACGATCTCGCCGATGTCCGTGCGCAGGTGGTCACGGATGGAGCGGATGATGACGTCGCTTTCCTGATATATGAGGTAAGGCGCCTTGCGCTCGGCGGCGGACTGCTCGATGGCGGCCCAGAGTTGGTTGAGGTAGTTGAGGTCCCACTGCAACTCCTCGACGCTCTTGCCGACGCCGGCGGTGCGCACGATGAGCCCGGTGTTCTCGGGGATCGCGAGCTGGCTCATGGCGTCGCGCAACTCGGAGCGGTCGTTGCCCTCGATACGCCGGGAGACGCCACCGGCCCGGGGGTTGTTGGGCATCAGGACCAGGTAGCGGCCAGCCAGGGAGACGAAGGTAGTGAGGGCCGCGCCCTTATTGCCGCGTTCCTCCTTGTCGATCTGGACCACCACCTCGCGGCCCTCGGTGAGGGCATCCTTGATGTTGACGCGAGCGCCCGGCTTGTTCGCCTCTTCGGTGAAGTAGCTGCGGGCGATTTCCTTGAGGGGCAGGAAGCCGTGGCGCTCGGCCCCGTAATCGACGAAGGCAGCCTCCAGGCTGGGCTCGACGCGGGTTATGTAGCCTTTATAAATGTTGGCCTTTTTCTGTTCCCGGCCCGAGGATTCGATATCTAGGTTGAAGAGTTTCTGGCCATCGACAATAGCCACCCGCAACTCTTCCGGCTGAGTTGCGTTGATCAGCATTCTTTTCATTCTATGTCTCGCAGCTAGGCGCGCTGGTCCCCCGGGACTCTGGCCGGCCCATCGCCGCCGAGGGGGGTCGATGGCCGGAGGTCTGTCCAGCCGCGCCGACCCTCAAGCCCCCGCCATTCGTGAGGCGGCGGGCGGTGAGGGCCGCGCGGGCAGGCGCGCGTGATCCTTCATGTCGCGGGGCCCCGATTGAGCTCCGCGCGCTTGGGACCAGCGCCTTCCTGACTGAGAGGGCGCTGGACCTTGGGGCATCTGGGCACATGGGATGGGGGGTGACTCGAATCGAATCTCACCAACCCGATGCGCCGGGCCGTCTCGGTGTACAATCCGCGACCGCCTGATGTAAGGGACGCCGCTGGTTTAGCGCAAGGTGCCGGCCGACGGCTAAGGGTATGTCGGGGCGCCGAGGGATTGGCACGGAGGGCGGCCTAGGAGGAATCGCCCCGGAAATCGTCTGTTTGCATCGCCGTTCCAGGCTAAGTGGCTGGTACGTCGCAGCCCTCCAATAGTATCAGCGAACGCTGATCGCATCAATCCAATCAAGGTTATGGACCCGATCATCTCTTACAGCTCGAGACCCCCACCTCATGTCGGATGAGACCCCCCCTCAGGCGGTCGTCCTGGTAAGCATCGATGCCGAGCTTGCCGGTCAGCGTATCGACAACTTTCTCCTGGCCAGGGCCAAGGGCGTGCCGCGCAGTCATGTCTATCGCATCCTCCGGCGCGGCGAGGTCCGGGTGAACAAGGGTCGGGTCAAGCCGGATTACCGGTTGCAGCCGGGTGATCTGGTGCGCGTCCCACCCTTGCGTACGGTCGAACCCCGGCCGCCGGGTCAGGCGCCGCAGTCCCGCCTGCGCGACCTCGCCGGGGCCATCCTCTACGAAGACGAGCGGCTGCTGGCCTTGGACAAGCCGGCGGGGCTGGCGGTGCATGGCGGCAGCGGCCTGAGTTTTGGCCTCATCGAGGCCATGCGCCAGATGCGGCCCGGGGCGGAGCTGGAATTGGTGCATCGCCTCGACCGCGATACCTCCGGCTGTCTGTTGCTGGCGAAGCGTGCCAGTACCTTGCGCGATCTGCATCGACTCATGCGCGAGAATGGTGTCGAAAAGCGCTATCTGGCCCTGTTGGTCAGGCCCCTGCCGAGGCCCGAAATGACGGTGGATGCCCCCCTGCTCAAGAACACTCTGAAGAGCGGTGAGCGGGTGGTGCGGGTCGATATCGCCCAGGGCAAGCCGGCGCGGACCCTGTTTCGCCGCCTGCGCCGCCTGGGCGCACTGGATCTGGTGGAGGTCCGCCTCATTACGGGGCGGACCCACCAGATTCGCGTCCACGCCGCCTATCTGGGCGCGCCCCTGGCCGGGGATGAGAAATATGGTGACGAGGTCGCCAACAAGGCCCTGCGCCCCCTGGGTCTCCGGCGCCTCTTTCTCCATGCCGCCTCCCTGAGCCTGCAGCCCGCCCATCTCGACCAGCCCCTGCGTATCCAGGCCCCCCTGCCCGCCGAACTCGAGGCCCTGCTCGGGCGACTGGAGGGAATTAAAAAGTAGGGTAAAGGGGGTCTCAAGGATTATCCTAGCGACCCAAGAGGGGTCGCCAGGCGGCCATACCTGGCTTTTCCACCAGCGGTCTTCCTTTTTGCAGGTTTCTTGCCGTATTAACGCCATTCCCCGCTGATCAGGCTTTGCCGCCATGCCGTACAAATTGCTTGTCTTTGACTGGGACGGAACCCTCATGGATTCGGAGGCCCGGATCGTGGCCTGCATCCAGTCCGCCTTCGCGGATCTTGGCGAGATGCCGCCGCCCCGGGAGATCGCCCGCGAGGTGATCGGCCTTGGGCTGGAGGAGGCCATGACCATGCTCTGGCCGGACGGTAGCGTCCTCCAGCGGCGCGAGTTGGTCGACCGCTATCGCTCCCACTTTCTGGGCGGCCAGGAGACCGAATCCCATCTCTTCCCGGGCGCCCGCGACTTGGTGCAGGATCTCAATGCCCGTGGCCTGCTGCTGGCGGTAGCCACCGGCAAGAGTCGACGCGGCCTGGAGTCCGCCCTGTCGAGCACGGGGCTGCGGAGTCACTTTCACGCCACCCGCTGCGCCGACGAGACCTTCTCCAAGCCCCATCCGGAGATGCTGCTTCAGGTCATGGCGGAATTGGGGGCGGACCGGTCCGAGACCCTCATGATCGGCGACACGGAATTTGACATGGAGATGGCCCACAACGCGGGCGTGGCGGCCCTGGCAGTCGCCTATGGCGTCCATCACCCGGAACGCCTGCTCCGGCATAACCCCCTGGATTGCCTCAATGAGCTCCAGGATCTCCGGGATTGGCTGGAGCGTAACCTGGAGTCGTGAGGCGCCCCCTCAAGGGCGCCACTCGATCCGCCAGACGTTATGAATGCGCGGATTGCGGGCGAAGTCCTTGGGGAGAGTGGCGGCCGTAATATTGGTGATCTCCAGGGCCCCCCAGGAGTCGAGGGCCTCCCGATCCAGTTGAAAGCGGCGCAGATTGTTTGAAAAGATCAGGATGCCGCCGGGCTCCAGGAGCCGCAGGGCATCCTGGATCAGGGCTACCTGATCCCGCTGGACGTCGAGGGTGGTGGTCATGCGCTTGGAGGTGGAGAAACTGGGCGGGTCCAGCAGGATCAGGCCCCAGCGTCGTCGGCCCGCCTCCTCGCGTGGCCAGTGCAGGCAATCCGCCTGGATCAGTTCATGGACGCGCCCGCCAAAACCATTGAGGGCGAGATTGCGACCCGCCCAATCCAGGTAGGTGCGTGACAGATCCACCGTGGTGGTGCCCAGGGCACCCCCCGCGGCGGCATGGACGCTGGCGGCCCCGGTATAGCCGAAGAGATTCAGGAAGCGCCGCCCCGGCGCCAGTTCCCCGATCAGACGTCGCACCTCGCGATGGTCCAGGAAGAGGCCCGTATCCAGGTAGTCCTCGAAGTTGACGAGAAAATTCAGGCCTCTTTCTTGGACTTGGAAGAAGCGGCGCTGGCTGTCGAGGCGCTGGTATTGATCCTTGCCCTTCTGCCGCCGGCGGACGCGAAAGAAAAGTTGGTCGGCGGGGATCTCCAACACCTCCGGGATGACCCCCAAGGCCTCCCGTAACCGGCGCCGCGCGTCCGTGGGGTCGATGCTGGCAGGGGCCTCGTATTCCTGAACATTGGCGAGGCGTTCGCCCGTTCGGGTCTGGTAAATGTCCAGGGCGAGGGCGTATTCCGGCAGGTCGGCGTCGTAGAGCCGATAGCAGTCAACCTGCTCGCGCCGCCGCCATTTCTCCAGATTTTTTAGATTCTTGCGCAGCCGGTTAGCCAGCATTGCGGCGCCAGGCCCCCGGTCTGTCACCGGCAGGGGACGGGGTTGGTCGGAGACGAAATTCTCCTCCTTGACGTCGAAATGGAGCAGCCGGCAGGGGATGGGGCCATTGTAGAGGCTGTGATAACCCTTGGCCCGCAGGCCCATCCGCCGCCCCAAGTCCGGGTTGCCCATCAGGACGGCGGCCTGCCAGCCGCGAAAGTGCTCGCGGAGCACCGTGCCCAGCAGGCCGTAGAGATCCGTCAGTTCCTCTGCCTCGCCCAGGCGTTCGCCGTAGGGCGGATTCGCCACCACAAGGCCGAGATCCCCCTCGCGACCCGGGTTGGCCTGACTCAGGTCGCGGCGCTCGAAGTGGACCCTGCCCGCCAGCCCGGCGCGCTCCAGATTGTCGAGGGCCACGCGGATTGCGGCGGGGTCTCGGTCGTAGCCCCGGATCGAGGCCTTGATGGCGTCGAACCGCGCCAAACCCGCGGCCCGGCGCTCCCGCGCCTCCGCCAGGAGTTGCCGCCAGGGGACCGCTTGGTGCCCCAGCCAGCCGGTCATCCCCCAATGCACGCGGGCAAGCCCGGGGGCACTGTCGGTGGCCATCAGGGCGCCCTCGATACAGAGGGTACCGGAGCCGCACAGAGGGTCGAGGAGGGCGGCGCCTTCCCGGGCCAGGGCTGGCCAGGCCGATCGCAACAGGATGGCGGCCGCCAGGTTTTCCTTGAGGGGCGCGGCGCTGCCCTGACGGCGGTAACCCCGCAGGTGCAGGGAATCCCCGGACAGATCCAGGCTGAGGGTCACCTGACCGCGATGCAGGTAGGCCTGGACCCGCAGGTCCGGCCGCTCCCGGTCCACGCTGGGGCGTTCTCCCACCCGGGAGCGGAAGCGATCGACGATGGCGTCCTTGACCCGCAGCGCCCCAAACTGGCTGTGGCTGATGCCGCCCTCCGCCCCGTCGAACTGGATAGCGAAGGTGCCGCGCAGGGGGAGATGCTCCTCCCAGGAGATGGCGCTGGCCCCGGCGTAAAGACTGTCGCTGTCGGTGGCTGGGAAGCTGGCCAGAGGTAACAGCACCCGGTTGGCGACCCGCGACCAGAGGCAGGCGCGATAGGCGTCCGCGAGCGAGCCCGAGAAGCGGGCGCCACCCCGGGCCTCCTTGACGAGGGGGAGGCCGATATCGCTCAACTCAATGGCAAGCAGGGATTCCAGGTGCCGGGGGGCAGTGGCAAAGAAGTCGGGCATGGCGGGGCAGGTGCTGAAAAGGGGCTGGCATGAGGCGCGTCGAAGGATGACATCTTACGGCTTTTGCTTGCCGATGGATGTTTTTACGGCCAATATTGGCGCCTGCTACCCTAATCGGAGCGCGCGCCGTGCCGATGGCCTCCCTATCCGCCTTCATGCGGGTCACGGCCTGGCGGTTGGGAGCTGGCATGGCAGGGTGACGAGGCTTCAAGCCCCCCCGCTTGGCCGAGCCTTTGGTGAAACTGTCACTCTGGGTGATACGGGTTATACTTCCTGTCACTTTTTTTAACTTCCGCCTCCATATCCGAGCAGCCCATGGACGCCGATCTTCTCCGCATCATCCTCGCCGTGCTTGGCGCCCTGGTTATCGCCGGGCTTTACTATTGGGAGCAGCGCCGCCGCCATCGGGACCAGGATGCGGAGGCGGATGACCGGGATGACCCGGGTCGCCAGGGCCCGGATGACGAAGACTGGGAACTCCGCAGGACCGACCTCGACAAGATTGACACGAAGCGGGAGCCCCGCATGGGGGTCTGGGGCCGGGATGAGGGGGACCTGGATGCCGAGGAGGGAGCCGGCGCCGAAGGCGCATCCGGGCCCGAGTCCCGGGTCGGGGGCGAGGCGACCCACTTCAATTTTTTCAAGCCCGATCCGGACCTTGCCGGGGAGCATTTCTCGCCGGGTCCCCTGCTGCTGGTGCTGCACGTGGCGGCCCGCGGCCCCCATTTCGAGGGCGCATCTATTGTTCATGCCGCCCGCATTGCCGGCCTGGAGCCTGGCGACCAGGAAATCTTCCATTGCAAACTGGGCGACGAGCATCATACCGAAACCCTCTTCAGCATGGTCAACATGGTCAAGCCCGGCACCTTTCCCTTCGGCGCCATGGCGGAATTCGAGACCCCGGGCCTGACCCTCTTTGCCCAACTCGATGGTCAAGCCGGCGACCCTGGCCGTCTGGAGGAACTGCTCGGCACCGCCCACAGCCTGGCCAATGACCTGGGCGGTGAACTCCGCGACGACCGGCGTCAGCCTCTGACCGCCGAGGGCGAGGAGCGGTTGCGCCAGCGCGTCATGGCCTTCATCACCCACCGGATGGCGGAGTAGGAGGGGATGGCCCCGGCGGAGGAACCATCCAGCCGGGCGGAGGCTTTACGCCAACTCATCGATCACCACGACTACCGCTACTATGTGCTTGACGATCCTGAGATATCGGACGCCGGGTACGACCGTTTATGGCGAGAACTCCAGGCACTGGAGACTGCCCACCCCGATCTGATTACCCCCGAGTCCCCAACCCAGCGCGTGGGCGGCCGCCCTCTGGAGGCCTTCGCCGCAGTGGCGCATCGGGTGCCCATGCTCTCGCTCAAAAACGCCATGGATGAGGCGGAGATGCGCGCCTTTGATCAAAATATTCGCAAGGAACTGGGTAGGGATGGGGTTCGCTATGTGGCCGAGCCCAAGCTTGATGGTCTGGCCATCAGTTTGACTTATGAAGATGGCCGCTTGACGCTGGCCGCCACCCGCGGCGATGGCCATCTCGGCGAAGACGTGACGGCGCAGGTCCGCACCATCAAGGCCGTCCCCCTGCGCCTGCGCGGCGAGGGCTGGCCGGGCTTCCTGGAGGTGCGCGGCGAGGTCTTTCTGCCCAAATCCGGATTTGAGGCCATTAACGCCCAGGCCCGGGGCGAGGGGGGCAAGGTCTTCGCCAATCCGCGCAATGCCGCCGCGGGTAGTCTGCGTCAACTGGATCCCCGCATTACCGCCAACAGGCCCCTCACCCTCTTTTGCTACGGTTTCGGCGCCGTCGAAAGGGGGTCATTGGCGCTCACCCAGAGTGCCAGTCTCGAGCGCTTGAGAGGCTGGGGCCTGCCCGTGTCACCCAAGTTGAGGGTGGTTGAGGGTATCGAGACCTGTCTCGCCTATCACGCGGCCATGGGCGATTCCCGCGCTGGCCTCGATTACGACATCGATGGCGTGGTCTTCAAGGTGGATTCCCTCGCGGATCAGGAACGGCTGGGCTTTGTTGCCCGCGCCCCGCGTTGGGCGGTAGCCTATAAGTTCCCGGCCATGGAGGCGTTAACGATCGTCGAGGCCGTGGAATTCAGCGTGGGCCGCACCGGCGCCGTGACCCCGGTGGCGCGCCTCAAACCCGTTCAGGTCGGGGGCGTCTCCGTTGCCAATGCCACCCTACATAATATCGACGAGGTGTGGCGCAAGGATGTCCGCCCCGGCGACACCGTGGTTGTCCGTCGCGCTGGGGATGTCATTCCCGAGATCGTGCGCGTGCTCCTGGAAAGTCGGCCCGGTGGTGCCGCCCCGGTAGCCCTCCCTGCTGCCTGCCCGGTCTGCGGCTCGGCGGTCATCAAGCCCGAGGGCGAGGCCGTGGCCCGCTGTGTCGGCGGCCTCTACTGCCCTGCCCAACGCAAGCGGGCCATACTCCACTTCGCCTCCCGTCGGGCCATGGACATCGAGGGCTTGGGCGAGGAAATGGTGGACCAGTTGGTCGAGCGGGATTTGGCGCGGGACCCCGCGGACCTCTATGCCCTCCGCCATGAAGATCTGGCCAGCCTGGAGCTCATGGGCGACAAGTCCGCCCAAAACCTGCTTGCCGCCCTGGAGCGCAGTCGCTCCACCCAGCCTGGCACGTTTTATTTTCGCCCTCGGCATCCGCGAGGTGGGGGAGGCCACGGCCCTGGCCTTGGCGGATCACTTCGGTGACCTGGAGCCCCTGATGGCGGTGAGCCTGGCGGACCTGGTATCCCAGCGCGGCGTCCCTGGTCTGGGTCCGGCCAAGGCCCAGGCTATCACCGGTGGCCTCGCCCGCCATCCCGAGTTGGCGCCGGACGCCGGGGAGGGTCTGACGGACTGGCTGGCGAGCCAGTCGATTCCGGGCATCTCCCCGCGCCTGGCCGAGGCCATCGTGGCCCGTTTCCCGACCCTGGAGGCCCTGCGTCGGGCCGGCCCCGAAGACTTGGAGAACCGCAAGCAGGTATTGGTAGCGGGGATCGGCGACAAGGTGGCGGACCAGATCGTGCGCTTCTTCGCCCAGCCCCACAATCAGGAGGTCATCCGCAAGCTCCTGGCCGCCGGCATCCAATGGCCCGGGACCGGGGGAGGCTCCGGTTTCAAGGCCAATCGGGAGCAGTCCCTCGTGGGCCGCACCTTCGTCATCACCGGTACCCTGAGCCGGCCCCGGGATGAAATCAAGGACCGGCTCCTGAGTCTCGGGGCCAAGGTGAGCGGCAGCGTTTCCGCCAAGACCGACTTTCTGCTAGCGGGCGAAGCGGCTGGGTCAAAATTAGACAAAGCCTTGGAGCTGGGTGTTCGAGTCATCTCCGAGGCGGAACTTGAAGTCCTGTTTGCCAGCGGTCACCTTTAGGCAACCCTTGGCTCCGGTTTGGTCGGACTCAATTTATCAATTTACTCCCAGAGGCCTAGATGCAAGACCTGACGAAAGAGCAACAAATCCTGGTGGCCATGCGCAAGACGCTGACCGCGATCATCCGGGACGTTACCCCGCCGCCGGGGATGAAGCATCCATTGTCGGCGGGGACCATCGAGGACGTGCGCCAGTGCCTGGCCCTGATCTCGGCGCGGGAACGGGAATGGGCGGATCAGCAGGGGCGCGTCACCGAGCGGCCCTACTACACGGATGAGCCCCAGGCGGCGCAAGTGGTCTCAATGGCCGGTCTGGGCAAAAGCCGCAAACCGAATTGATGTACCCAGCGCAATCACGCTCCGGAGATCAGCAGGCGGGCTGGGTAGCGGCGGGCGGGGTGTCGACAGGGGTCGCCGGCCTACGGGAGGTATTCCGGCCCCCAGCCGCCCGGGACAGACACCTTTGCCATTTTGGTCATCTCCGGCTTGGCAGCCCCGTGGCCCAGGTGCGGATAAGGGGATGCTCCGGGTGCCCAGCGCCGAGGAATTACTGGCCATCGATCGGGCCCATGTCTGGCATCCCTACACCTCGACCTTGAATCAGGACCCGGTCTATGCGGTGCGCGCCGCCCACGGCTGCCGTATTAAACTCATGGATGGCCGGGTCCTCATCGATGGCATGTCTTCCTGGTGGTGCGCCGTCCACGGCTATAACCACCCGGTCCTCAACCAGGCCATCCGGGACCAGCTCGACCGGATGGCCCACGTGATGTTCGGGGGCCTCACCCACGAGCCGGCGGTGTCCCTGGTGGCACGGCTGGTGGCCCTGACGCCTGAGCCCCTCCAGCATGTCTTCCTCTGTGATTCCGGCTCGGTGGCGGTGGAGGTGGCTATCAAGATGGCCATCCAATATCACCAAGCCCGGGGCGAGCCCGGTCGCCATCGCCTGCTGACCCTGCGATGCGGCTACCATGGGGATACCCTCGCCGCCATGTCGGTGTGTGACCCCGTCACCGGCATGCATCACCTCTTCTCCCACCTCCTGCCCCGCCAGATGTTCGCCCCCGCCCCGGCGTGCCGTTTCGGCGAGCCCTGCCAGGACGCCGATATTGAGGAATTCGAGGCCCTGTTGCGGGGGCACCGCCAGGAGTTAGCGGCGGTTATCCTGGAGCCCATCGTCCAGGGCGCCGGTGGCATGCGATTCTATGCCGCCGACTATCTGCGGCGGGTGCGCGAGCTGTGCGATGAGGCGGGTGTGCTTCTCATCGCCGACGAGATTGCCACGGGGTTTGGCCGTAGCGGCCGCCTTTTCGCCTGCGAACACGCCGGCATAGCCCCCGACATCATGACGGTTGGCAAGGCCCTGACGGGCGGCTACCTGACACTAGCCGCCACCCTGGCCAGCGCCGAGGTGGCCGCGACCATTTCTTCCGGCAAGCCGGGCGTCTTCATGCACGGCCCCACCTTTATGGGCAACCCTCTCGCCTGTGCCGTGGCCAACGCCAGCATCGACCTCTTGCTGGCGCGCGGCTGGCAGGCAGAGGTGCGCCGCATCGAGGCGGGTCTCGCCTCCGGACTGGCACCCTGTCAAGGGCTCCCCGGGGTCACCGAAGTGCGGGTGCTGGGGGCGATTGGCGTGGTGGAAATGGCAAGGCCCGTGGTCATGCGCGACATTCAGCGCCGCTTTGTCGATCGTGGCGTCTGGGTCCGTCCCTTTGGGCGGCTGGTCTATCTGATGCCTCCCTATATCATCAGCGATCAGGAGCTGGAGTGGCTCTGCGCGGTGACGGTCGATATCATTCGTGAAAACAGCAGCTAGAGTCCCGGGAAGCGCGGGTCTTGCCCCAGCAGCCTTGGCCGGCAGCAGGTCACCCAGATCAGGGCAGGTCTAAACAGGCTGGATCAGTCCACCAACCCATAGGGGGCGGGCGGGGGGGGCCCATCGCCCCAGGCGGCGCTGGCGGCTGGGCCGGGAGGCGATAGCGTCTGGCCAGAATCTCCGCCGGTACCCCGCGCCAATAATCAAAGCGCAACCGCCACATGAGCAGGATGGTACGCCAGGGCCCCTGGGACTCCCAGCGGCGGCCGGAGGTGGTGACCCGCTGCCGCAGACAGGCGGGCGGGCCAAGGCGCTTGAGGCGCCTGGAGAGGGCGATGTCTTCCATGAGCGGCAGGTCCGGGAAGCCCCCCAGGGCGGCGAAGGTGGCGCGCCGCACGAAGATGGCCTGGTCGCCGGTGGCGATGCCGGTGAGCCGGGAACGCCCGTTCATCAGGGCGGCAACGACCCGCAACACCCAGGGCCGGCCGGCGATGCGGACATCGAAGCGCCCCCATAGCCGCTGTTGGAGGGCATCGCTAACGAGGGCGCCAGCCCCCTCCGGCAGGCGGGTGTCGGCATGTACAAACACCAGGGCCTCGCCCTGGGCCTGGGCCGCCCCGGCGTTCATCTGGCGGGCCCGGCCCCGGGGGGCGGTGATGACCCGGTCCACCCAGGGGCGGCCAAGATGGGGGTGCCATCGGTGCTGCCGCCATCGACCAGGATGACCTCGTGGCCTAGGGCGCGCAGTGGTTGGAGGGATGCCAGGGTTGCCGGGATGGCCGCCGCCTCATCCAGGGCCGGCAGGATGAGCGACAGCCTCATGGGCCGTGAGCCGGCTGGGGGTCGGTCAGGGCCCCGCCGCAACTACTGCCCTGGCCCGCGGTACAGCCATAGCAGTGATCGGCGATGGCAATGGGGCCCCGGGCAAAATCGGTCTCCAGCAGGTCGCGCAGGCATGGCTCCTGGCGCCCCTCGTCACTTGGGCCGACCGGGGCCAGCCCCAGCCCCAGTTGCTGATTGAAGTCGCAGTCGAACAACCGGCCCCGCCAGTCCACGCTGATCAAATCGCGGCACATGACCTGCTCCAGGTTGGCGGGGTGGAAGCTGTCCTTGAGCAGGGTCATATAATCGCCAAATTGGCCCCGGGAGAGAAGGGTGCTGCCAAAGCGCTTGATGGGCATGTTGGTCAGGGCATAGAGCCGGTTGAAGCGGATGCCATGGCGGGCTTGCAGCTCCCGCTTGTAGTCCGCCTCCAAGCCGGTTTGTTCCGGCGGCAGGCGGGGTCCACCGGGGTTGTAGATGAGATTCAGGTCGAGGCCACTGCCGGGCTGACCGTAACCCAGGTCATTCAGCCGTTTGAGTCCGATGATGCTGCGCTGGTAGACCCCCGCGCCGCGCTGGGTGTCCACGTTGTCCTCCAGATAACAGGGCAGCGAGGCCAGTACCTCCACCCCCTGGGCGGCGAGAAAGTCCGCCAGGTCCTCGAACCCCGGCTCGGAGAGGATGGTCAGGTTGCAGCGGTCGATCACCTTGGCCCCGAGCCTGCGCGCGGTGGCCACCAGCCAACGGAAGCGCGGATGCAGTTCGGGCGCCCCGCCGGTAAGGTCCAGGGTCCGCAACCCACGGGCGGCGAGCACGCGGGGGATCAGCGCGAGGGTGGCGTCATCCATCTGCTCGGTACGCCGAGGACCCGCATTGACGTGGCAATGGACGCAACTTTGGTTGCAACGGTAGCCCAAATTCACCTGGAGGGTCGTCAGGCTACGGCGGCGCAGGGGTGGGAAGTCGGTGGCGCTTAGCAGGGGCAGGGTGTCAAGCATCGGGCGACGAGCCTCGCGATTCAAATGTTGATTTTCCGATTTCCGAGGGCCGGTTATCCCGGAGGGCCGGGGGGGCTGGGCAACCTGCCACGCGGGCGTCCCCCCCCCCCCGGGTCCCCGCCCCCCCCCCCCCCCCCCCCCCCCCCAACACTCACGTGTGTTGGGGATAGCCATCCGCCAATACTGCCTTGACCAGCGTCACCGCCCGGTCGAGCAAAGCCTCATCCGTGTAAAAGTGCGGTGAAAAGCGAATGCCCCCACCCCGCAGGGCGCAACTTACGCCCCGGGTCTGGAGTTCGCGCCACAGACGCGGGTGATCGGCCCCCGGGACGCGGAAGGTCAGGATATCCGCGTGGCGCTCGGGGGCGCGGGGGTCAGGACTCAAGCCGGCCTGATCCAGGAGGCTCATGAGCCGGCTGATGCGCTGCTCGATGGCGGATGCCACGGACGCCATGCCCACCTCTTGCAGGAGGGAGAGGCTGGCCTCCAGGGCGTGGATGCCCAAGAGGTTGGGGCTGCCGCACTCGAAGCGGGTGGCGGTGGGGGAGGGGGTCCAGTCATGGCGGTCGTAGTCGCCGGGGTGGGCGATCATGTGCCAGCCGAACTGGCGCAGCCTCAGCTTGGGCCGTAGCCCTGGGGCGACATAGAGGAGGGCAATGCCCTCCGGCCCCAGCATCCATTTATGACCATCGGCCACGACGACATCCACGGGGGTCCGCTGGAGGTCGAAGGGCAGGGCGCCCAGGCTCTGGATGGCGTCCACGCACAGCAGGATGCCCTGGCGGCGGCAGGTGGCGCCGAGACGCTCCAGGTTCAGGCGCAGGCCGCGAGCGTACTGGACCGAACTCACGGCGACCAGCCGGGTGCGGGCGTCGCAGAGCTCGTCGAGGGCGGTCTCGGGGTCATCCGTGGTGTCGAGGTCCAGGACGCGGTAGGCGACCCCCTGATCCTGCAGGGCCTCCCAGGGCAGGCGGTTGGAGGGGAATTCCTGGGCGATGCCCACGATATTGTCCCCCGCTTGCCAGTCCAGCCCCTGCGCCAGGATGGACAGGCCCTCCGAGGTGTTCTTGACCAGGGCGATGTCGTCGGTGGAGGGGGCCTGGATGAGGTCCGCCAAGCGTTCGCGCAGCCGCTGTTCGGTAGCGAGCCAGGTCGCGTAGTCCGCCGAGCCCCGGCGGCCATTGGCCTCGGCGAAGCGGGTCACCGCCGTCACCGCCCGTCGCGGCCAGGGGGCCACGGCGGCGTGGTTGAGGTAGCAGAGGTCGGGCGAGAGGTCGAATTCAGGGTGCATGCAGGGCTCCGGTCAGCGGGGCGCGGGTTTGCCGCTAGTTTACCCTGCATCCGGGGCCTCGTCGGGAGTGCGGAAGAGGATTCAGGGTGCGCTGGCCGATTGAGTGCGGCGATCCCAGGACGCCGCCGCCCTCTCCGCCCCGTCCGTGGTAAGCTCCCCGCGCATGGCCATACGCTCCAAACCCCAAACCCCTGTCGTGGCGGCCCGGGCTCTTCCGCCCCGGTGGAGGCAGCCCCGCGGCCGTGCGGGTGGTGATCCGCCGCCGCCCCATGCCGGCGGCCTCGGTCCTCATGCCCGCCCAACCTGTCCCCCTTGCTGCGCCGCATCTACCTGGCGCGCGGGGTGCGGGCCGAGTCAGGCTGTCAACTCCCCCTGGGCGCCCTGCACCCGTCGGCACGCCTGCTGGACATCGGCCGGGCGGCGGAGCGGCTGGCGGAATGGGTGACGGGCGGGGGCTCCATCCTGGTGGTGGGCGACTATGACGCCGACGGCGCCACCGGCAGTGCCCTAGCCGTGCGGGGCCTGCGCGCCATGGGTGCGAAGCGAGTCTCCTACCTGGTGCCGAGCCGTTTTGCCTATGGCTATGGCCTGAGCCCAGCGGTGGTGGACGCAGCCCTGGACTGGCGCCCCGACCTCATCCTGACCGTCGACAACGGCATCGCCGCCGTGGCGGGCGTGGCCCGGGCCAACGAACTGGGCATCCAGGTCATCGTGACCGACCACCACCTGGCGGGGGATGTTCTGCCGGAGGCGGCCGCCATCGTCAATCCCAACCAGCCGGGAGACCCCTTTCCCAGCAAACACCTGGCCGGGGTCGGCGTGGTCTTCTACCTGCTCGCCGCCCTGCGGGCCCGGCTGCGCGATCTGGGCTGGTTTGGACCCGACCGCGTAGCCCCCAGGCTGGCGGACCTCCTGGATCTGGTGGCCCTGGGGACCGTGGCGGATGTCGTCACCCTCGATCAGAACAACCGCATTCTGGTGGAGCGGGGCTTGCGCCGCATCCGCGCCGGCAGTGGCAACCCGGGGGTGCGGGCCCTGTTGACGGTGGCTGGCTGTGACCCGAACCGGGCCGTGGCCCGCGACCTGGGGTTCCTGGCGGCGCCCCGCCTCAATGCGGCGGGTCGGCTGGAAGACATGGCCCTGGGCGTCGAATGCCTGCTGACGGACGACCCGGCCCAGGCCGCCGCCATGGCGCGGAACTGGACGACCTCAACAAGCGCCGGCGGGAGATCGAGAATGGCATGAAGCTCGAGGCGGATGCCGCCCTGGCGGCCTTGAATCTGGAATCCGGCGGGCTGCCCCCGGCGCTTTGTCTCTTCGATCCGGGCTGGCATCAGGGTGTCGTCGGCATCCTCGCCTCCCGCATCCGCGAGCGCTGGCAAAGACCCGCCATTGCCTTCGCCCCGGCGAGGATGGCCGGCTGCGCGGCTCCGCCCGGTCCGTCGAGGGCCTGCACATGCGCGACCTCATCGATGCCGTAGACAAACGCCAGCCGGGCCTGATCAGGCGCTTCGGCGGTCATGCCATGGCCGCCGGCCTGACCCTGGAGGAAGACGCCTTCCCGCCCTTCCGCGAGGCCTTTTGTCAGGCCGTGCGGGCCGAAATCGGCGATACCACACCGGTGCGCGAGATTCTCTCCGACGGTGAACTGCCACCCCAGGCCCTCGACTTGGCCACCGCCCAGACCCTGCGTCACGCGGGCCCTTGGGGGAAGGGCTTCCCCGAGCCCCTCTTCGACGGGGTCTTCCAGGTCCTGAGCCGCAAGCAGGTGGGGATGGGGAACACCTGCGCCTGCGCCTGCGCGCCGAGGGCGGTGTTGGCCTGGCTATCGACGGCATCGGTTTTCGGCTGGGCGATCAGATGGATGGCCCGGCGACCGCGTTCGTCTCGCCTACCGCCTGGATGTCAACGAATTCCGGGGCGAATTCAAGCCCCAATTGATCCTGGAGCACCTGGAATGGATCGCATGAAGCATGTCCACGGCGGCAAGAGCACCAGGCCCACGACGACGAGCCCCGCTACGATGGCCCGAGCAAGAGCCAGGTCAAGCGCGATCACCATGTCCTCCAGGATCTGGCGAAACGCCTCCTGTCCCTGCCCCGGCATGAGCTGGAACGTCTGGAGTTGAGCGCCGCCACCTGGGCCGCCATCGAGGAGACGGCGCGCATCAAGGACATCCGGGTTCTGGGTCGCCACTACAAACGCATCGCCAACCTGCTCGCCCGGAACGACATGGCCGCCGTCACGGACCTGTTGCAGGGTCAGGAGCACCACCGACAGGAGGAGGCCAACCGTCTCCACCTCCTGGAGGGTTGGCGCGAGCGCCTCATCGCCACCGGGGACGAGGCCCTGGGGGCCTTGCTGGATGAATATCCCCAGGTGGATCGCCATCAACTGCGGACCCTGATCCGCGCCGCCCGCAAGGACCGCGAGCAAGGCAAGCCCGAGGGCGATCGCCGCCTGTTCCGTTTTCTGCGGGAGGCCTTGGCTTGAGGAGGGCGGGGTTCGATGAAGAACCGGGTATGTCCTTCGAAACCCGGGTTCTTCGCGCAAGCCCTGACGAATCCCCTAACCCAAGTTTAACATCTCAGATTATCATTCTTTTAAGATCATCCGCTTACAGCGGAAAAAATCGGTCAGTGGCACTACCGCCGTGAAATTTTGTGAAACCGGACGATTCAGACAAGCATTTTCTGTATCCCTCCCGGGCTGGGATCGCTGCCCAGCGCCTGGATGATCGCCAGCTGCGCCGGCTCGGCGCGGGTCGCCTTGCGCACATGCAGGGTGCGCCCATCCGCCCGGCGAAAGGTGGCGGTCACCCGGCACTGGCCAGCGAGGATGTCGCGCAGGGTCGACCAGCGCTCGCTGATACCGTGCGCGTGCAAGCGGCGACGGATCAGTTGTACGAATTGATAGGCCAGCACCGAGATGAACAGGTGGCCGTCGACCCGCGCCTCGGTGCGGTGATAGATCGGGCGCAAGCCCAATTCGGATTTCAGGGAGCGGAACACGGCCTCCAGGTCGGTGAGCATGGTGTAGGTCCGCCACAGGCGCTCGGCGTCCCAGGTCAATTCATGGGTGCGCAGGCAGTAGACCCCGGGATGGGTGAGCATGGTTCCGGCGACCGGGTGGCGCTCCCAGCGGATCGCCGTGGCGAGCTTGCCGGTAGCATCCGCAACGATCTCAATGGTGTAGTGCTGGCCCACCCCATGGCTCTTGGCCTTCAGGCGTCCGATGCGTTCCCAGAGCTTGTCGATCTGCTTGGTGGTGCGTGGCCGCGCCAGGCCCTCGTGCAGGGCCTGCAAGGCGGTTTCGAAGCGCTGGGTGAAACGCTCGGCGATCCCCTTTTCCTTGCCGGCCCGGCATGCGGAAAAGCAATACAGCCGCACCTCCTCAGTGTCGGTGTCGACCACCCGCTGATGGCCAGCGCCTCGCCACTGGCCGTGGTCAGCGACGTAGCGGCGGTGGCACGAACTGGCTGGCGCTCGCGGCTGACCACCAGGTAGCGATAGCGCTGGGTGCGCAGCCAGCGGATGTTGTCCTCGGTGGCGATTCCGGCGTCCATCACCACCAAGGCACCGCGCGGCGCCCCCAAGCCCCGCAGCATCCCGTCCAGGGTCGTGCCCTCGCTCACCGCGCCGTCGAAGGTTTGGGAGCGGCGCACAAAGCCGCTGCCATCGAGCACCAGCCCCAGGGTCACCAGCGGGCAGTCGCTGCGCTTTTCCTTGGAGTGTCCGCGCTGGGCCTTGGGGTTGCCAAGCGCCGCCCCCTCGAAAAACGTGTTGGTCAGATCATAGAGGGTGACCGTCCAGTCCAGCCCGAACAGGTCACTGACGCGCGTAAAGACCGTCTGCTCGATCACTGCCCGGTGGCGCATCAGCAGGTCCGCCGCGCGGTAGAACGGTGCCAGAGGGAGGGTTTCGAAATCGACCTCCAGCAATTCCCCCAGCCCACTGCGCTCACCCAGCCAGCGGTGGGTCGCCCGTTCCGAGCAGGGAACGGCCATACGTCCAATGATGGCGCCGATGATCAGCGCCCGTTGCGGGCCGCTCAGCCCCACCTGCTGGAGCTGTTCGACGAACTGCACCTGCGCCATGGCCCACAGCGCTACCGACTCCACGCCCACGCTGCGCGGGCGGCTCAGCTCCAGCGAGTCGACATCGACCGCCTGGACATCGCCGCCCGCGGGGCCGCCGGTCGGCGGAGCCTCGCCCTGGCGCGCCAACAACCGGGCGAACAGCCGCTGCGCTTCCCGTTCGACGGGCCCGGAGCCGGCCAACAAGGCACCCTGGCCGCGGCGCAGTTCCTCCAGCCGCGCGCACAGCGCCGGCCACTCCTCCGGCGGCAACGCGAAATGGCGGCCCAGGTTGAGCAGGGTGATCTGCCGCACCCGTCCGCCCACGCGCTCGGACTGCACCAGGCGGTGGGTGGTGTAGCGTTCCCCGGTGGCGCTGTTACGGGTAGGCGTGCGACGGATGTACATCCCAGTACTTTACGATACCCGGCACCCGTTGTATCTGGACCTATCGAAAAACTTGGCACTACATTGCGATTTTCGGCAGGCGTGTCTATACGGA